>NZ_JBPOEU010000040.1:0-17636 GCF_051251695.1 Maritalea sp.
TGTCTGACTTCAACGCATGTGGAACATCTTAGGGTAGTTTGATAAAGGAGGATTTCTGGTTCATCGTAACCTTCATGGAGTGAAGATGAGACAGAAATCCGTTAGCAGCAAAGCGTCTGCAGATAAATTGGTCAAGAACATCCGCCGTAAGACCCGTCAGACCTATTCGGCGGAGTGAGCGCATTGCGCCATTGGTTCGAGCAATGCAAAGCGAACAAGATCCGTATTGTTTTGGCGGGTATGCGTGGTGAGGAAAGCATTTCGGCATTGTGCCGCCGTGAAGGTATTGCTGAGAGCCTTTATTATAGCTGGTCAAAGGAGTTTCTTGAGGCGGGCAAGCGCCGTTTGTCTGGGGATACTGCACGGCAAGCAACATCGCCAGAAGTTAAAGAGCTTCGTTCTGAATCATTGGCTTTAAAGGAATGCGTTGCTGATCTCACCCTTGAGAACCGCTTGCTTAAAAAAAGCATGACCGGGGATGGGGATTTCGAGGAATGAGATATTCTGCCTCTGAAAAGCTTGAGATTATTCGTACCGTCGAAGCTTCACATCTGCCAACCAAACAAACCTTGGATATGCTTTGCGTTCCACGCACGACATTTTATCGTTGGTATGATCGCTATGTTGAGAATGGCCTTGATGGGCTGACGGATCGCAAGTCGAAACCGAAGTCCGTCTGGAACCGTATTCCTCAAGATAGACGCGATGATCTGATTGAGTTTGCGCTTGAACACGAAGCCTTGTCCCCGCGGGAATTGGCAGTCAAATACACCGATGAGAAGCGTTCTTTTCTTTCAGAGTCATCGACTTACCGTATCCTGAAAGAGGCGGACCTCATCACGGCCCCAAGCCATGTGGTGATAAAGGCAGCCAATGAATTCCATGACAAAACCACGGCCATCAACCAGATGTGGCAGACTGACTTTACTTACTTCAAGATCATCGGTTGGGGCTGGTATTATCTTTCCACAATCCTGGACGATTACAGCCGCTATATCATCTCATGGAAGCTGTGTACCACAATGCGCGCCAATGATGTGACAGACACATTGGCAATGGCTCTTCAAGCATCGGGCTGCAACAGGGCCGTTGTTCGGCACAAGCCGCGCCTGCTCAGCGACAATGGGTCTTGCTATATCTCAGGGGAGCTAGCTGATTGGCTGAAAGACAAACGAATGGATCACGTTCGTGGTGCGCCGTTCCATCCTCAAACCCAAGGCAAGATTGAACGCTGGCATCAAACGATGAAGAACAAAGTCTTACTAGAGAACTACTACTTACCAGGTGATCTCGAAAAGCAAATTGGTATCTTCGTCGATTACTACAACAATCAGCGCTACCACGAGAGCCTCAACAACGTCACACCGGCCGACGTCTACTTCAGCAGGGACAAAGCCATTCTAAGACAAAGGGAGAAAATCAAAGTCAACACGTTCAAACAACGCCGCTTGCAACATCAAACACAAGCTGCATAATCAATAAGCAAATGAACCAGAGCCTCCAGTAATCAAACCGCTCTAAATAACCCATTTCATTTGATGACGGACACCTAGCAGGTATAAAATAGAAGTGTGTCCGTCATGGCCACAAAGGTGGCCCTTGCCGTCAATTTTGGACTTGTAGGGATGCTGTGTTGTTTCTTGGATGGGCAATGCGTCCAATTCCGCTCGAAAAAGCAGGTTCAGACCGGGCTTGCCTGAATCATATGCCGCGACCACTCCGTGTCCCCCGATGTTAGACATTGTCCAATCGGGGTTGGTAGGTTTTAATTGTTCCAAAATCAGTTTTGCCGTTTGAACTTCCTCACCTGACAATTCAGGACTGGCATGCAGTTTGTGGCGTAGCGTCTGTGCGGCAACAATGTCATCATGTGTCAATTTCGGGGCTCGTCCTTGAAAGAAAATGGTCGTAAACTTGATCTTGCACCGCAATTCCCGCCCAAGCTGGAATTGCGTCTCCAATGGTTTTGGATTTACGATTATCATGCCGGACTATTGATCCTATCAATACCCCTCAAGTGGCCTGAAATGATTGTTTGTTGTCTATTTTGTCAACGCATTGACGTTTTGGTAGTGCGAAGCTGACAATGCGTATGAAATTTTAAAGGTGCACTGCCAAATTTGATTGGGTTTATCCGGGAATACGGACGCAAATCTCGTTCAGGCCGCATTCTCGTGCTGAATGATCACGTCGAGTAAGGATTTTCCATAGCGTTCCAACTTCGCTTCACCGATGCCACTAATATCGAGCATGGCTTCCAACGAATTGGGTTTATGCTGCGCAAGCTCAACCAACGTTTTGTCATGGAAAATAACGTAGGCAGGAACGCTCTGAGTTTTAGCTAAAGCGCCACGCGCGGCTTTAAGGTTTTCATAGAGTGCCTGATCGGCTGGGTTTGAGAGTGACGATGCTGATTTTTTCTTACCACTTCTGAGACGTTCTGTCGTGACTGTCTTAATATGGTGACGCATGGGAAGCGTTGATTTTTCCTTTAGGAAAGCACGCCCTTTAGTTGTAATTTGCAGTCCGCCATAACCCTCAGTATCGGGAACGAGAAGATTGCCAGCAACCAGTTGCCGAAAAATGTTTTGCCATTCCTGCTTGCTTAGGTCCGCTCCAATGCCATGGGTGGAAATTTGATCATGGCCGAAATTGGCTATACGTTCGTTACTTGCGCCCACCAGAACGTCAACGAGGTAAGAAACACCAAAACGCTCGCCGGTACGATATGCGCACGAAAGCGCTTTTTGTGCGGGGATAGACGCGTCAAACGTTTCTGGAGGTTGTTCACACGTGTCGCAATAACCACAGGGTTCACAAGCGTCATCAAAATAGTTCAGCAACACTTGGCGACGGCAAGTTGCCGTTTCGCATAAGCCCAATAAAGCACCCAGCTTTTGATGCTGGATACGCTTTTGTTCGGGCGATGCGTCGGAGCCCTCAATCCATTGGCGCTGCATGGCAGCATCTTCCATGCCGTAAATCATAAACGCATTTGAAGGCAAACCATCGCGCCCAGCACGGCCGGTTTCTTGATAATAGGCTTCAATATTTTTAGGAATATTCATGTGAACCACAAAGCGCACGTCTGGTTTGTCGATCCCCATGCCAAATGCAATGGTAGCAACCATTATGATTTTCTCGCCTTGCAAAAACTGGCGTTGATTTTCGGCCCGAACCTCACTTGGAAGCCCCGCGTGGTAGGGCCGAGCATTGACGCCTTTTTCGCAAAGCCATGCGGCCATCTCGTCAACTTTTTTACGTGAAATACAATAGATAATGCCACTGTCATTCGGATGTTTTTCTTGAATAAACTTCCAAACTTGTTGCTTGGGTGAATTGCGCAGCGCGATTGTATAATGAATGTTAGGCCGGTCAAACCCACTAACAAAAGTGCGGCCATCCTTGAGCGCAAGGCGTTCTACAATATCCTTGCGGGTCGGGGCATCCGCCGTCGCAGTTAGGGCGATGCGCGGCACATGTGGAAAGCGCTCTGCCAGTAAAGAGAGAGCAGCATAATCGGGGCGAAAGTCATGTCCCCATTGTGAAACGCAATGCGCCTCATCAATTGCAAAAAGTGCCAGATGGCAATGATCCAGCAGGTCCAAAAACTCAGGCATCACCAGTCGCTCAGGCGCGACATACAACATGTCCAACTCGCCATCCCAGACTTGCTTGCGTGTCTCTGATAGCTCCGCTGCGCTCATCGAAGAGTTAATGGCTGCAGCCTTGATATTCATTTGTTCTAGCGCTGTAATTTGATCCTGCATCAGCGCGATCAAAGGCGACACGACGATCGCCATTCCATTGCGGCACATCGCAGGAATTTGATAGCAAAGGGATTTCCCTCCGCCCGTCGGCATCAAAACAAACGCATCGCCACCGCCAATCACATGCTCGATAATCTCCGCTTGCGACCCCCGGAAAGCGTCATATCCGTAAAAATCGCGAAGTATTGAAAGTGGTTTGCTTAGCGTCACAATTGATCACGTCGTTTGTTGGGCGGAGGAAGTTGTTTTCAGGTCTTTGAAGGCCAGGCTTAAAATGAGACCTAACGTCGTTGGGCGACGACAAACAGTCATTCTCAAAATGAAAACTATTAGTCGTAAAACTGTCTACAGCAATTCGTTGTCGCTATCCAATACAAGTTTATTTCAAATGGAAACTAATACAGAACGAGCGGGACCATTTTTGTTTCATGCAGGAAACGCACAAATGGTTCATCGTCAGCGGTGAACGCCTATTTGTGATTAGGCCGTATGGCATGTATTTGCTACCGCTTCTTATCACACACATTCAGCAAGGAATTTATGCATGCAACTAGGAACGATAATTGGGATGATTGTTGTCGCCGTACTTTTCTTCGTTCTCGAAAAATTCGGACTTGTGATCTCACTGGGCGCGCATCCATTTTGGGCGACTAAAGTGACCTATATCGGCATCGCAATTGGCGTAGTTGCATCCTTGCTAACAGTCTTCATCATGCAAAAGTTGCACATAAAAACGATGTTCCTCCCGGCAGGATTTTTGATGGCAACCTGCGTGATTGCAGCCATTACACTTTTGTATGGCAAAGCAGAATTCGCATCATCTTACGCTGAAAACGCATTTGCTGGACGTATTTGGTATATTGGATTTATGGCGATGATCGGGGGAGTTTTTACGACATTGATTGTGTTTTGGCAGACACTAAGGAGCAGACAATATCGAACCACTAAATAGGTAAATACCACCCAAACAATTGCTTGGTGAGCCGATGTCCCATTGTTTGATTTGGACTAAGATAGCTGCGGGTTACCTTGCTAAATGTTGTGCGGACCGCAGACGAGCGCACGTTTGACTCCCGGTGCTATACTGGAAAGTCCAGCAATCAAGTTCTCAGGTCCAGTGAGCACATCAACGATCTGTGCAGAATAGATTATTGCGGTTTCACGCATCATACCCAGCATTGGCCAGCCCCAAAGTGCGGAGACGGTCACGCCGTCCTGGACAAAATGTGGCTTGTCTAGAAATGTGCAGGTGAGTACTGGCTCAACCGGGGAACGGTTTGTTGGGCTGCCGCCAACCAGATCAATCACCACAGACCCATCGCGGATGTTATCCTTCATATGCTCGTTGGTGATCAAGTAATTCCTGCCACGCAAATGAACCGGTTGATCTGCACCATTGACGATGAGGTCTACGTCATTCAACCAATATTCAATGCGTCCTGATTTGGTATGCGTCTGGCCTAAGACGTTTATCTGTCCCACACCTTGATCATAAAGTTCACGCATCGCACCTTGCGCGACATTTCCATAGCCTAGAATCAATGCGTTTACTTTTTCTACATCGAGATCTGGTTTGTTTTGGGCGAGTAATTTCAACCCATATCGTGCGCCCGCTTGCCCTGTTTGGTGTAGGCATTGGATGCGGCGCAGCCCGAAAGGTAGAGCAGGGTGGCTTTCTCGCCATTCCTGCACAACGCGAGAACCATGTTTTTCCTCGAATTCGGCTAGGTCAAAGATATGCGAACCGGTATTTTTTAAATGATCTAGCAGTGAAGTGTTATTCAATGTTGATGTGTCGACGAAGTAGAGTGTGCTATCTCCTACAGCATCCAAATCTTCAATCTTTACATCAGTTTGTAAGACACCAAGGGATCGTGGGTCGCGGTTACCTGCGCGCCGAATGGCGGCAATTGTTCGGGTGGACCATCCCACAACGCGAACATCCAACCCACCAATCGTATTGTTTCGTAAAAAGGGTTGAAGCGCCGTCACCATCGCCATGCGGGAACAGATGGACTGGTCGCTTTCAGCCTTTGGAGATTCAACAATTTCTTCCATCGCGATAACGTTGATTTTGCGTGTTTCAAGAATTTTTGCCCGATCCGGGAAAGACCCGAAATGCGCCATGCATAAAAGCGTGCAGCCGGAGCGCATTTCTTGAATGCTTTGGATTGATGGGCCCTTGAATTTTATGATCAAGTCTTTGTTTTTGTATATCTCTTCGGCCGATTGCAAAACTGCGCCAGCGTCAACATACTCTTGGTCAGAAAAGTCGACACCTAGCCCGGCGCCCGTTTCCACATAGACTTGCGCGCCCGTTGCAACAAGCGCTGCGATATCATGCGGTACAATCGAAACACGTTTTTCTAGCCCACCCGGATTTTCCGGTGACTCGACTTCCCGCACGACAGCAATCGACTTGAAACCACTTGATTGGGACATTGTGTACTCCGACTAATTCATTTTTTTGCTAGATACGCAATGTGCAACCCTAACAATTCTGATCGACGTTACAAGGGCTTCGTTTGAAGCATTGGCAAGCAAATCAGCTGATGTTCCAGCAAGATCATCTGTACGTTGGCCCTGACAGGGGATAAGTTGACTTCGATTTATCACGAACTAAGAATGGCTCCAATCATCTGGGTCATCAGACTTGTTTGGTGATAGGCCCAAAATGTCGCCCTTTGTTGAACAACCAAGCCCAAGAACAGTGCGGTTTGCGTATGAGAAATAGGCTGACACTTGGTTTATTTCCAAGATTTCACCATCTGTATAGCCAGCGTCCCGCAGACGTCGCACGATATCTTCCTGCATGCCGCCAGGATCACGTGTTAACTGACGGGCATATTCCATCGCGACTTTTTGGCGATCATCTAGGGGTGCATTATCGAAGTTTTGAGCATCAATCGCAGCCTTGATAGCTTGTGACTTTTGATCATCGTCGAGCAAACGTTCCAAACCTGAAAAATGATGAATGACGCAATAGTTGCAATCGTTTAGGGAACTCACCCACACACCTAATGTCTCTAAAAACCATTTCGGAATTGTGTTGCCACTATGGTGCAGAACATATTTATAAATCGCCATGTGCCCTTCCATCGAATGAGGGCGAAGCGAGTGCATCATCATAATGTTGTCGACATTATTGTCCGGCCCTTTAACCCGGTCATAGAGTCTTTTTAGCTTTCCATCCGCGTCTTCATAAGCAACCGTATCGATCCAGGGCATACTCGTATCCTTGTATTGTAGCGTTTTGTAATTCAAATTTTTTAGGGCTGCGTTGGCTATCCGAGCAACAATGCGTCGTCCGCCAGTTCTTCACCCTGCTCTCGTTTGAACAATTCCAACAAGTCGCTGACATGCATGTTCTCGCGTTCGGTGCCTGCGACATCAAAAACGATTTTTCCACGGTGGAACATCAGCGTGCGTTCTCCAATTTCCAAGGCTTGCGCCATCGAATGGGTGACCATGACCGCCGTGAGTTTTAGGTCAGCGACAATCGATTTTGTCAGTTCAAGCACAAACGCGCCGGTTTTAGGGTCAAGCGCTGCGGTATGTTCGTCCAATAATAAGACTTTGGTGTCGCCCGTTGCTGCCATCAACAAAGAAACAGCTTGCCGCTGGCCGCCAGAAAGCAGGCCAACTTTGTCATTCAGCCGGTCTTCCAAGCCAAGCCCCAACACTGTTAGTTTTTGTGCTGCTTCATCGCGCATGTTCGGCGTGATCGCGAAACGAGCGCCGCGCGGTTTGGTTCGACCGTGGGCCAAAGCAAAGTTTTCTAATATCGAAAGGTCTTCGCAAGTGCCCATTTTAGGGTCCTGAAACACCCTTGAAAGCATGCTTGATCTTTTATGAACCGGCCAACTGGTCACGTCCTGACCATCTACGACAACCGAACCACTTTGTGCTTTTGCGAGCCCAGCAATCACATTAAGGCAAGTGGATTTGCCCGCGCCGTTAGAACCAATTATGGTGATAAACTGACCTTTTGGTACGGTGAGGTCGACCCCCTGCACAGCCTTAGTTTCAAGCGGCGTGCCTTCATTGAAGGTCACATGAACATCGTTGAGTTCAATCATGATTTTGACCTCTTATTGAATATGTTCTTAAGCGAGCCGGATTGTTGAGCGATCAGTGCAATCATCACCAAAATCGCCGTAACCAGTTGAACGTCCGATGCTTGGAAACCAAGAAAATCGGCATTCAAGGCAACAGCAACGGCCAAGCGATAAAGTACCGCGCCCAAAATACAGGCAAACGTCGCAATGAAAATCATGCCCGATGGCAATATCGACATGCCAACAATCACGGAGGCCAAACCGATGATAATGACGCCCAAGCCCATATAGGCATCGGCTGCGCCAAATACTTGGGCGAACAATGCGCCAGCAAGTGCTGTGAGCGCGTTTGCGAGCCCGACACCGAAGAGCTTCATGTTGCCGACATTAACGCCGTTTGCTTCTGCCATTGCTGGGTTCGCGCCTGCGGCCCGCATGGAAATGCCCCATCCGGTCGCCAAAAGTGCATCAATGAGCAGTTTAATCACCAACACCACAACACCAAGGAAGATTGGATTGACGATGTAGCCCGGCATACCAAAGCCTTCAAAAGCTGTGTAAACCGTGTCTGTATAGAGCAATGGTTTGTTGGGTCCGCTCATTATGCGCAGGTTGATCGAATAGAGTGAAATGGACAGCAAGATGCCCGCCAAAATATGAAGGATATTGAACTTCACATTAAGAATTGCGGTTGCAAAACCTGCCGCGAAACCAGCAAGAATGGCCGCCAACGTTGCAAGCCATGGATTCCACCCAAAGCCAACCATTAATGTCGCAGCAACGGCTGCGCCAAGCGGGAAACTCCCTTCAACAGTCAGGTCTGGAAAATCCAAAATTTTAAATGTTAGATAGGCACCTAAGGCAACTATGCCAAAAATGAACCCTGTCTCGAGTGTACCGAGAATCTCATAAAGGGACATGGGTGGGCTTTCGAAGTTATGTTGAACAGTGGCGAGAGGGCATAACCTCCCGCCACAATTTTGATGCGCGCTTTAGGGCGCTACAATTGCTATCTACTCGATGACGACGTTGGCTTGAGCCATGACTTCTTCTGTAAACGTCACACCCATGCGCTCTGCCGCAAGTTTGTTGATGGCAACAACGAATTTGTCGACTTCATTATATGCAATCACACTGTCGATATCGCCTACAGTTTTGCCGTCCAAAACGTCGGCTGCAATTTGCCCGGTCACCCAACCAACGGCATACATGTCAAGTCCTACCGCCGCTAAAGTGCCGCGTTCAACGTCTTTAGAATCGCCGGTAAATATGGGCAAATCAACGTCTTGGCCGACCTTGATGATAGCCTCAAGTGCTGACTTAACGGTTGTGTCATTCGGCACATAGATGGCGTCGACTTTGCCGATTAGCTTTTTGGTCGCCAGAATAACTTCATTGGTTGTAGGCGCAGGAGATGTCACAACGGTAATACCGCGTTCGGCCCCTAACTCTTCCATTCGCTCAAGTGTTGCAAGCGCGTTATCAAGCCCTGGATTGTAAACGAAACCAATCGTTTTCAAGCCTGGTACGATCTGTTTGAAGAAATCCAACTGCTCACCGATTGGAGACGCGTCAGATACGCCCGTAACGTTTTTACCTGGCTTCTCATATTGTGTAATCAACCCGGCTTTTATTGGATCTGTAACCGCGGTAAAAACAACTGGAATATCGGAAGTCGCTGTTGCCATCGCTTGAGCAGTTGGCGTGGTCACTGGAATGATAACATCAGGGTTACCGCCTACGAACTTTTTTGCGATTTGCTGTTGCGTGGGCATATTGCCGTTCGCATTCTGATATTCAATCTCGATCGTTTCGCCTTCAACATATCCGCGATTTGCAAGTGCATCCTTTACGCCACTGATTGTTTCCAGCAAAGATGGCACTTCCACGATGGTGGAAATGGCCACTTTCTTCATGTCTGCTGCCATAGCTGATGTTGCAATTAGGCCCGCAGCAACCGCAACGGCGGTCGTCTTTAAAAAACGCTTCATTATTTTCTCCCTCTCGGGACCACCTCTTGGTGATCCTTGCCTGTTCTTCAGATCAACATCAACGAAATATATCCCTTGACGCTCCCCCTTGATCTGATGTCTCATATTATGAGCACGTAGCACATATAACGGGTTAGACGACATGGAAGTCAAGGCAGATTCTCAAACTGGTGTTGCGTTGGTCGCCAAGGCATTCCAAATTTTAGATCTATTTCAATTGCACGCGCCCAGCTGGTCCCAAGCGGAACTCATCAAAACCACGGGTCTTAATCGATCTACTGTTAATCGGCTGGTTCGGTTTCTCGCATCGCAAGGCTATCTCATCCACAACGGCGCAACATCTCGGTATTCACTGGGGTTGGCGGCGATTGAGTTGGGCAATCGCGCGCATGCGAATTTTGATCTGCGTTCCACCTGCCAGCCACACATGGAAGCGCTTTCCGCGCAAATCAACGAAACCATTATCCTTTGCGCCTACGACCCAACAGGCCTAACGGGAATTTGTATCGATCAAATTGAAGGTCGACACCAAGGGTTGCGGGTGTTTGAGCGTGTTGGCACGAAGTTTCCATTACATGCTGGGGCGGCGCCTAAAGCCATTTTGGCGTTTTTGCCGGACGATGTTGCAAACAGTGCGATAGACCGAAAACTCGAGCAGCTTGCAAGCGGGACAATCGTAAGTGCGAGCGTCCTGCGCCGAGAAATTCTAGAGACCAGGGAACAAGGGTTCGCGGTGTCTCGCCAAGAAACAATTGAAGGCACCACAGGTCTCGCTGCGCCAATATTTGGGCCGCAAGGAAGCGTTATTGGCAGCGTTGGGGTTTCCATTCCGGTGCCACGGGAGTCTCCTGAAACAATGGCACTGATCAGCAGTCAGCTTATGGGATGCACTAAGGCCATCACAAAGACGTTGGCTGGTGAAAACAACGCATAGCGTTACCGGAACCACGAATATTGAATGTGGGGCGTTGCTCTTCTCTTTAAGGAATTTAATGATGACCTGGATTGAATCCATATCGTTTAGCGCAGCTACTGGAAAATTAAAGTTGCTTTACGAAAAGTACAAACGAGCGAACAATACGGTCGCAAACATCATATCAGCCCATGCTTTGCGCCCCCACCTTATGGAAGGACATATGGCGTTTTATCGCGCTGCGCTCGGCCATTCCAACAACACGTCGCCACTTTGGTTGATGGAAGCAATCGGCGTTTATGTCAGCGCCCTAAACGGCTGCAACTATTGCATAAACCATCACAGTCATTTCGGCGAACAAGCATATGACAACCAGCATGGCCCATGGGAAGATCTGGCGGCAGCCCTAATCGAAGATCGCCCCGCAGACATTCTAACCACCAAAGAACAATCCATCATGGATTACGCCAAACAATTGACCCTTTCGCCGCGAGACGTTGAACAGTCGATGATTGAAGCCATGCGATCACACGGGGTTTCGGATGGTGAAATCTTGGAAGTAAATCAGGTCGTTGGGTACTTCTCATATGCGAATAGGACAATTCTAGGATTGGGGATCACGTTAAAGGGCGAAGTATACGCAGACTAGTTTTGTCGGAAATCAACATGAAAACTCCTAATAAAAAAGGGCGCCCCGAGAGGCGCCCTAATGTAATTGAGTTTAACGGGTGTTATTTCGAGATGGATACATCTTGGAAATATGGTACGCCTAGAACTGAGCGCCAGAAGCCTTTTACGTGGCTGCCCATCATCATATAGCTGTTGCGATGATACATTGGCAGGATCACGTGATCGTTCATCATGATGCCTTCAGCCTTTGCCATTTCAGCGAGTGAAACAGCCGGGTCATTTGCTGACTTTGATGCGGCAATTGCTGCGTCATAATCTGCATTGGCCCATTTGGCTAAGTTGTTGGGGCTATCAGAAACAAAGTTGTCCAAGAACGTCATTGGGTGAGGATAGTCAGCGCCCCAACCCATTTGTGCGATTTGGTATTCTACTTTTTGCACTTCAGGATAGTAAACTTTCCATTCGCTCACTTCGATTGTGACATCGATATTGAGGTTCTTTTTCCACATCTGCTGAATTGCTTCGAGCAGTTTTTGGATTGGAGGCGAAGAGTAGGTCGCAAACACTGTATCTGGGAAACCTTCGCCATTTGGATATCCTGCATCAGCCAACAAAGCCTTTGCTTCTTCGATTTTGGCTGCTTGACCTAAGCCGTAGTCGCCTGCCGCTTCGCGGAAGTCTTGGCCAGCAACATTCATGCCGTATGGCACCAACGCAACCGCAGGAACATCTGCTGATTGAAGAACGAACTCAACAATTTCTTCGCGGTCGATCGCCATTGAAAGTGCTTTACGTACACGCACATCATCCAACGGTTTTGCAGCCGGGTTGAAGAACGCATAGGTTGTACCCAATGATGGGATGACCAAGAACGCATCGCTTTCAACAGACAAGCGAGGAATTTCCGAAGCTGGCACAGAATTGATGCCGTCAACATCACCAGATTCCATGGCTGCAAGAGCAGTTGATTCTTGCGCGATCAAACGGAAAGTAAGCTTGTCCAATTTGACATTATCCGCACCGTAATAGTTTGGATTTTTTTCAAAGACGACGCTTTCGCCAATGTTGAACTCGGTAACACGGAATGCACCTGTGCCAACATATGTTTCAGCTTTACGCGTCCAACCATCTGGGTCTGCTTCAACGATGTCCTGACGCACTGGGAAATAAGTAGCGTAAGGCAATAGCTGCATCATGTAAGGTACGCGTTGGTGCAGCGTAAATGTGAACGTGTGATCATCTGTCGCTGCAATTTTTAGATCTGTACCTGAACCTTCAAAAAACTCTTTTGCACCAGCAATGTGATAAAGTAGGGCTGTGTTTTTCGCGCCGCTTGCAGGTGTAAGGACACGTTTCCAAGCGTAAACAAAGTCATTTGCTGTAACAGGTTTGCCATCTGACCAATTAGCGTCTTTGCGTAGGTTAAATGTGTATGTCAAACCATCGTCGGAGACGGTCCAGCTTTCAGCCAATGCGGGCACAACCGCGCCGTCTGGCGCATGTTTTACCAAACCTTCGAATGCGTTGCCGATGATCGGCGCGGCGAACGTTTCGTTGGTTGTGCCGGGATCGAAGCTATCAGACTCGTTGTTCACCACGTAGGTGAGGGACGTTTCGGCGTAAGCCGCGCCGCCAAGCATCATGCTTGCTGCAGCGAAAAGCGGTATTAGTTGCTTTCTCATATCGTTTCCTCCTGTGTCAGGCTTATGCCCGAGGTCTATTTTATGAGGTTGGTTGCCTCATTTTGTTTGTGATCCAATTAGGGGCTGAATCACGGCTCTGCGTAATGACAGGCGGCAAAGTGGCCGCTCGTCAATTCGTTCAATTCAGGTTCTTCTTCCGCACATTTTGGCGTCGCAAGCGGACAACGTGACCGGAAACGACATCCTGATGGCATATCAATTGGGCTTGGGATTTCGCCCTGCATTTCCTCGATGACCCGTTTACGCGCTTCAACCGGGTCCGCTATTGGAATGGAGGCGAGAAGCGCGCGCGTATAGGGGTGCTTTGGATTTTCGTACAATTCATCATTATCTGCAAGCTCAACAATTTTTCCCAAATACATCACGCCGATACGATCAGAAATGTGACGAACCATTGATAGGTCGTGTGTGATAAACAGATAAGTTAGCCCAAATTTTTTCTGCAAATCTTCGAGCATATTTACAACTTGCGCTTGAATGGAAACATCAAGTGCAGAAATGGGTTCATCGCAGATAACGAGTTCTGGATTGAGCGCAATTGCCCGCGCAATACCGATACGCTGGCGTTGCCCACCTGAAAATTCATGGGCAAACCGGCTTGCATGGTCTTTATTTAGGCCCACAATTTCGAGCAATTCGTGAACGCGCTCTGTTCGGGAATTGTCGTCCCCAAGTTGCGCAATTTCCAATGGTTCAGCAATCAGATCGCGCACCGTCATGCGCCCATTAAGCGAAGCGTATGGGTCTTGAAAAATCATCTGCATGCGCTTGCGAAATGGCATCAGTTGTTTCTGGTCGAGTTGAGATATTTCCTGACCATCAAATGAAATTTCACCCGAAGTTGGCTCATAAAGTCTTATTAGCGTTCTTGCAAGCGTGCTTTTCCCACACCCGCTTTCGCCTACTAGGCCTAGTGTTTCACCCCGGTTTATCGTGAGGTCAACGCCGTCAACGGCTTTTAGATATTTTGGGTTCCTACCGAAAAAGCTACTGCCAACGTGGAACTGTTTTTTTAGATTGCGGATTTCAACCAGGGGCTTATCGGTCATGCAGCTTCCCCTTTGGCTTCTGGCGCATCGGGATGGCGTAACCAGCAACGCGATTTGTGGATGTGGTCGCCCTCAAGTTCAAATGATGGAGGTACTTCCTCAACGCAGACTTCCATTGCGTGCAGGCATCTTGGTGCAAATGGACATCCGGTCGGCGGTCGAAGCATGTCGGGGGGCGAGCCGGGAATTGGCAATAGTTTTTCCCGATTGGACGTGTTGACCTTGGGCACGCTTGTCAAAAGGCCTTGGGTGTAAGGATGTGCAGGTTTGGCAAAAACAATGTCGACATTGCCGGTTTCCATCACCATCCCGCCATACATCACGAGCAAACGGTCAGCGGCTTCCGCAATCACACCAAGGTCATGGGTGATCAAAATAATCGCCATGCCTAATCGGGATTGGATTTCCTTCAGCAGCAATAGAATTTGACGTTGGATTGTCACATCCAAAGCCGTTGTTGGTTCGTCGGCCACCAAGAGTTTGGGGTCACAGCTTAGGGCCATGGCAATCATCACGCGTTGACGCATGCCGCCTGAGAACTCATGTGGATATGAATTAAGGCGCGACGCGGCTTCGGGTATTTTCACCAACTCAAAGAGTTCGATAACCCGTTGCCGCGCCGCTTTCCGGGAGGAATTCCGGTGGGTTATGATGGTTTCGATGATCTGTTCGCCAACAGTTAGCGTTGGGTTTAAGCTGGTCATCGGGTCTTGAAAGATCATCGCAATGTCATTGCCGCGAAGCTTGCGCATATCCGGTTCCACGAGGTCCAACAGGTTTTGGCCCTCAAAATTTGCCGATCCTTTGATCACTCTGCCGTTGTTTTTCAACAAACGAAGAATAGACATGCACGTTATGGATTTACCTGAGCCACTTTCGCCAACGATGCCCAAGATTTCACCTGGAAATACGTTGAAGTCGACACCGCGCACTGCTTGCACTTCGCCCCGCGAGGTGAAGAAACTTGTTGTGAGGTCTTTGACTTCCAATAAGGGTTGATTACTCATGTGCGCAACTTCGGATCAAGTGCGTCGCGCAGACCATCGCCTAAGAAATTGAAGGCGAACATCGTCATGCTGATGGCAGCCGCAGGGAAGAACAATTGATATGGATAGGCGCGCAATGTTTCAACCGCCTCACTTGTCAATGTGCCCCAGCTGGCCATTGGAACACTGACCCCAAGCCCGATAAAGCTCATGAAGCTCTCAATGAAAATGGCGCTTGGAATGAGTAAAGTAAGGGTGACCAAGATGGGACCAATTGTGTTGGGCAGCAGGTGACGCGTTAGAATACGCCATGTACCGGCACCCATTGTTTTTGCCGCGTCGACATAGTCTTGGTTTTTTAGCGTCAGCATTTGTCCGCGCACAATGCGGGCCATATCGACCCAAAACACCGTGCCGATGGCAACAATGATCGAGATGAAGCCGGACTGCAGTACAACCATCATTAAAATGACGTAAAGCGTTAGGGGGATCGTTGCTATAACCTCGACAATTCGCATCATGATGTTGTCGACATTGCCGCCGAAATACCCTGAGATGCCGCCATAAAAAATGCCGATGAAGAAGTTCACCAAAGTTGCGATAAACGCAACCGTTAGTGAGATGCGCGCGCCATAAAGTTGACGAACCAGTACATCGCGGCCAAGACTATCCGTTCCAAACCAATAGGTTTGGTTCCATCGCGTTCCAAAATTTTCAATTGGGTTTTCTTCGCCATCAAGGATGCGTGGGGGCAGTTGGCTGTAGTCGACATAGACGAGGTCTTCGCCAAATTCATATATATGGCGTTTCTTCATCAAGTCCTTGCGTTTGGTACGTAAAATTGATTTTAGGACACCGTGCTCGTCCGTCGCATAGAGCTTAAAATTGCCACTGTTGAGGAAAAAGTAGGTTGGCTCAGGCGTGTCCGCGCCGACTTGATAAAGTTCTAAAATCGGTGGAATGTTGGATAGTTTTAGGTCTTGTTCAAAATAGGTATGTCGCGACAGTGAGGGCCCAAAGATGGCGGCGCCGATCAGCAAGATGATGAAGGCAAGCCCAAACATTGCGGGACGGTTTTTCCAAAGCCGTGACCGCACATCTTGCCAGTATGTTAGGCTTGGCGCTGCGATATATTCAGCTTGATCGGTTGATATTTTTGCCGGTGCCCACTTTTCAGCTGCAACGTCTTTTGTGGGAGAACTCATCGTGATTTCCCCGCAAGTTTAATGCGCGGATCAAGCAACATATAAAGCATGTCGACGATCAAAATCATGACCATCAAAAAGGCAGCATAAAAAATCGTAATGCCCATAATTGTTGTGTAATCCCGGTTGGAGATTGAAAGCACGAAATGTCGACCAATGCCGGGAAGTGCAAAAATCTGCTCAATCACGAATGAGCCGGTCAGCAAGTTTGCGACCACGGGGCCCAGCACCGTGACGATTGGGATAAGTGCGTTTCGAAGACCGTGTTTAAAGAGCACTGTAAGGGGGTGCAATCCCTTTGCTTTGGCGGTGACCATATAGTCTTGCCCCAACACTTCCAAAAGGCTCGAGCGCGATAGGCGGGCAATGAACGAAAGCCAAAACCCCGATAATGCGGCAACAGGCAAAATATATCCGCGCCAGTCATCAAGGCCAAATGTCGGCACCAGATTTAGTTTAAGGGCGAAGATATAAAGAGCGACGGTTGCAACAACATAGGAGGGGATTGCAACACCAACCGTGGCGAACAACATTACGGCTGTGTCTTGCCATTTGTTTTGATTAAGCGCTGCCAAGACACCCAATGGGATGCCGAGCGCTGCGACACATAATAAAGCAAGAAAACCAGTTTTGGCGGTCACTGGAAGGCCGTCCATAATTAGATCGTTCACACGAACGCCTGGGTACTTAAAGGAAGGCCCAAGGTCAAACGTCACAATACCTTTTAGGTAATTTAAATACTGAACCCAAATCGGGTCATTCAACCCAAATTTAGCATTGAGCGCAGCCTCGATTTCTGGCGCTAACATCTTCTCAGATGTAAACGGACCACCGGGAATTGCATGCATAAGAAAAAACGTCAATGTGATGATCAAGAACAACGTGATGATCATCATTCCAATGCGTTTGGCGAGATATGCCAGCATTTATGTTGAATTCCTTATTTTCGCATCAATCAATTTTGGTGGGTGCAATCTGTCGATTGACTCTCCTGCATACGGTGATGCTCGCATCAAAGAGCTCGTTGGTAAAGTTTTTTTTATAGAAGTATAATTTTTGTTGTCGAAAACTTGAATATGTTTATTGGCGCGACCCGCTTGGAAAACTCTTTACTTGTTATGAGTGTATGGGCTTGGTCTGATTCATGTATATGAAGGTTGGGAAGCAACTACCTAAATTCGCCCCCAAAAAAAAGACCGACGGGATTTGATCCTGCCGGTCTTCATATATGCGTTGTTTCGATTTTGCTATTGCGAGAGTCTGTTTAGAACTCTTTCCAATCAGCCTCAGTATCAATCGCTGCATTGCCCTGGCTTGAATAAGCCCCTGCC
>NZ_JBPOEU010000041.1:0-16397 GCF_051251695.1 Maritalea sp.
CCGCTTTCCAATCTGGATGCAAAACTGCGGGTTTCCACCCGCGCGCAGATCAAAAACCTCACCCATAAACTTGCAGTGACCACGGTCTATGTAACCCACGATCAGATCGAAGCCATGACGCTAGCTGATCGAGTAGTGGTGATGAATAAGGGGATCGTTCAGCAAGTTGGCTCGCCTACAGACATCTATGACAACCCTGCAAATACATTCGTTGCAGGGTTCATCGGATCTCCGGCGATGAATTTGATTGAAGGTACGATTTCTGCCGGCACGTTTGAAGCAGGCAGTATTTCAATTCCAGGTCTGACAGCACCTGACGGACCAGTGACGTTAGGGTTTAGAGCTGAGGACGCATCGGTGGTGGCCGGAACTGGCCAACTCAACGCGCCCGTTTACACGCTTGAGCTATTGGGGGACGCAACCATGATCACCCAAAAGGCCGGTGGGGCGTTGGTGTCCACGCGGGCGGCAAAAGATTACCGCGTAGAAATAGGCGAAAGCGTAGCGGTTCAAATCCCTGCGAACATTTGTCATCTGTTTGACAGTGTTTCGGGCAAAAGAATTTCATAACGAACATTGCCCGGAAACGGGGATGAAAATTGAGAAAAGGGAGGAAAAACATGTTTCTCAAGAAGGTATTATTGGCAGGTGCATTCACACTTGCAGCAACTTCAGGCGGCTTTGCAGCTTGTGGATTTCAAAATGAGATACCACTCAAGTCGCTGACCAACAGCTTTGAAGCTTGGAAAATTGTCACGGATTCTATGGCAGAATGTGGGAATTTTTCGGCTGAGTTGGACAATGAATTTAAGGACAAGCAACCAGCAGCATTTGCAGCGAACCCATCGCTTTATCAAATTGGTGGCGTTTCCAACGCAACATTAGTGCCATTGCTTAATGCAGGCGATATTCGCCCTCTAGATGATTTGGTGGCCAAGTATGGGCAAAACCTAACGCCAAATCAGCTTATTAAAATTGACGGAAAGACCATGGCAATTGCCATGATGGTCAATGCACAACACTTGATGTACCGCAGTGATATCCTTGGTGATCTGAACATCGCCGAGCCAAAAACTTATGATGAAGTGTTGGCCGCTGCTGAGAAAATCAAACAAGCCGGCGTCGTAGATTATCCGCTTGGTGGCACATTTAAAGCAGGTTGGAACATAGCTGAAGAATTCGTCAATATGTATTTGGGCGAAGGCCAACCGTTCTTTGGTGAAGGCAACACGCCTTCGATCAACAACGCATCAGGCATTGCTTCGCTTGAAATGCTCAAGAAACTGTCTGCCTATATGGACCCTGAATATCTTGTTTCAGATTCCACTTATGTTCAGCAGCAATTCCAGCAGGGCAAGATCGCCATGGCGAACTTGTGGGCTTCACGCGCAGCAGCGATGAATGATGCGGCCGAAAGCCAAGTGGTTGGAAAAATCACAATGTCAGCAGCGCCTCAGGGTTCTGCTCGCCCAGCATCATCAATTTGGTGGGATGGTATTGTGATTGCGGCCAACATCTCTGATGAAGAAGCCGACGCGGCATTCCGTGTTGCAATGGAAGGTTTGGATCAAGAAACCGTCATGGCAAATAATGATGCCTCGATTTGGTTGATCAAAGGATATAAACCAGGTCCACTTGCCGCAGGCGCCGCTGCAACTGCGGGTGCAGGTGCTGCACCTTATCCTGCTAGTCCACAATTCGGTTTGATGCATACCGCATTAGGCAACGGCGTGGCTGATTACCTAACAGGTGCAAAAGACGCACAAACAACACTAGCTGACATCGAAGCTGCATATCTGACCGCAGCGCAAGAAGCTGGTTTGGCAGAATAACAAACTGTTGCCCGAATGATGTTCTGGCAACAAACCTAGGTTGGGCGTTAGCGCCCAACCATACTAAATTCAGTTCATGAAAAATGGCGTCAGGATTGACGCATAATCCACAACCGCGTTTGGAGGACATTGTGAAATTCAAGACATTTTCTGCATTTGTCGGACCTTCAGTCATTATGATGCTCTTGTTCATCGCGGCACCGCTCGTGTCAGTTTTTGTGCAGAGTTTTTATCTCACACAACCGATATTTGAGACGGTCGAAGTTGAAACCTGCACGCCGGGTTTCCTGACACAAACATGTGTGACCGAATTAAAAACCAAGCCCATTTTGGACGACAACGGCAAAATCATCACGCAGACTGAATTCGTTGGCCTGCAAAGCTACCAAAATGTGTTGGAGCTTGACCGCGTAGGTGATGCGTTTTCTTCGGGTCGACTTGGGGACATTCTAACGATCGATTTTTGGAAGGCATTGCGTTTCACACTCACCTTTACCCTAATCACACTGCCAATTGCCTTGGTGGTCGGTCTTGGCGTCGCTGTTGCGGTCGATAGCGCGGTTAAGGCGTTACGTGGCCCGATCATCTTCATTTCGTTGCTGCCATTCATCATCACACCTGTCATTGGCGCTCTGGCTATCCGTTGGTTGTTCATCGGCGATGGCATAATGACCGCATTTTTAGAGAACTGGCTGCAACGTGACATTTCAATGTTTGCACAAGGTTGGACTATTGAGCTGTTGATGTTGTTCTATCGTGTTTGGCATGTTGCGCCATTTGCCTTTGTTGTCTTCTACGCGGGTCTGCAAACCGTGAACAAAGATACGCTTGAAAGTGCAATCGTGGATGGTGCGTCGCGCATCGAACGGCTGCGCTACGTCATAATCCCACATCTTATGCCGCTAATCGTTTTTGTGGCGCTGATCCACTTGATGGACAGCTATCGCGTGTTTGAAGAAGTTATTGGGTTCTCATCACAAGCACACGTGATCTCGTTGCAGTGGCTGACCTACGATTTTCTTGCTCCGGACGATTCTGGCAACCGGTCCATCTCACGTGCATCGGCAAGTGCCATGCTCACAATGATCGGCATCGTATTGCTGCTTATGCCGCTAGTGCGCAAAACATGGCGCGACCATAAAGGAGGGGAATCATGAGCGATTCAATTGCTTCACGGCAGCCAATCTGGCTCAAGCTCACGTCAGGTGGATTTTTAGCCGTCTGGTGCCTAATCGCCGCATTTCCTATTTTTTGGATCGCAGTGATGAGTTTCAAAGTGCCTGTGGATGCGTTCGCACAAAACCCAATCTCGGTAATTTTCGGCCCACAAACCATTGCAGATGGGCACGGCGTGTCCATTCTAGGCATCGTTCTAGGGTTGTCAGTTTTATTTGGCGCGATCTATCTAGCGTTTACTTGGTTGCCAACAACCGTTGCGCGCTATGCCCCGATGGGCCAAGTCTGGGCAGGTTGGATTATTGGCGTGCTGTTGTTTGCGCTGGGCTTTCTTATTGTCTTTCTCGCTATCTTGCCAGGGGCGCTTGGTTTCATTGATCCATTGGCGGGACCATTGGGCACGCCGCTTATCGGCCTCACGACGGAACATTACTACGCGGTTTGGGTGGAAAACGCCTTCTATCGCAACTTTATCAACTCGTTGGTGGTCACAAGTGGCGTTGTAATCGTGTCGTTGACCTTAGGTACGCTCGCCGGTTTTGGTTTGGCGCGATCTGGTTCCAATTTAGCTTTCTGGCTTCTAATCGTTGCCCTCATATTTAGGGCGCTACCACATTCGGTTTTGGTTGCAGGTTATCTCCCTGTTTTCATCAACTCAGCGGAAATCCTACGTCCTATATTTGGTGATCTTGCACCAACATTTTATGGTCAGCCTTGGGCCGTGATTGCAGTGCTTGTAGCGATCAACCAGCCTTTCACCATTTGGATGTTGCGCAGCTTCTTTCAAAACATTCCTGCAGAACTTGATGAAGCTGCGCGGGTTGATGGTTGTACACATTTTCAGGCATTTAGAATGGTCATCATGCCAGTCATGTGGCCCGGTGTTATCACAACGGGACTGTTCAGCTTCCTCCTCGGGTACAATGATTTTCTCGTCACTTCGCTTCTGCTCGACGGTCAAAATATGACGATGGTGCCAGCGATTAGCGGCTACTTTAACCGAGAAACCACAACCACCGATCAAGTGGAAGCGATCGCAGCAGCGGTTTCCATCATTGCACCCCTGTTCTTGTTGGTGATGATCTTCCAACGCCAAATCGTGAGCGGACTAACTGCAGGAGCTGTAAAAGGATGAGCGGCGCAAGACCAGAACAAGCGACACTTAGTCGTGACACTGACCTGAGTAAAACTGCACAAACGCAGCGTGTGATTGAAGGCATGGTTGATGGTCTGAACGACCATCGAATTGTCGATATCGGCGATTTCTTCTCTGACGGGTTTCGTTGGATGGGCAATCAAGGTTGCGGCACCAAAACGGGCCTCAGGCAATTTCAGGAAAACTGGCAAAAGCCTTTTCAGGCCGCCTTTTCTGACAAAGTTTGTGTGGATGAAGCTCGGCTTTACATGGGCGAGTGGGCTGCGGAGGAAGCAACGCACTCCGGCACCTTTATGGGTGTGGCGCCGACAGGCAAAAAAATTGAAATCCGGTATATGGATTTTTGGAAAGTGGTCGACGGCAAGATCGTCGATAATTGGGTGATGGTCGATTTCCCTTATGTGCTCGCACAGCTCGGTGTGGACTGCTTCAATGGGGAAGGCTGGGAAGCTTTTGATGAAGGTCGAAAAGTTCCACACGCGCCAATGGCGGGTTAAGAAAGTTCAAGATTATGACAGTAAAATATCTTAAATCGGGAAAATCTGAAGCGGATCGCGGAGCCGATGATGCGAAAGTTCGTTCCATCGTCGAGCAGACCTTGCTCGATATCGAGCAGCGCGGTGATGAAGCTGTACGTGAGTGTTCGCAAAAGTTTGATAGTTATGCCCCGTCCTCGTTTCGTCTGACAGACGATGAGATTCAGGCGCTTATTGCCAAAGTAAGTGCTTCGGATTTGGCGGACATTAAGTTTGCGCAAGAGCAGGTGCGTAAGTTCGCGCAGGCCCAGCGAGACTCTATGCTGGACATTGAAGTTGAGACTTTGCCCGGGGTGATTTTGGGCCATAAAAACATTCCCGTTCAATCGGTTGGTTGTTATGTGCCGGGCGGAAAGTTTCCAATGGTTGCGTCAGCGCACATGTCGGTAGCGACAGCTTCGGTTGCTGGTGTGCCGCGCATTATTGCGATGACGCCGCCATTTAATGGCGAGCCGAACCCTGCCGTGATTGCTGCCATGTATCTTGGTGGTGCGCACGAAATCTATGTTTTAGGTGGCATTCAAGCCGTTGGCGCAATGGCGATCGGCACTGAGACGATAGAAGCCGTGCATATGATTGTTGGTCCGGGAAATGCGTTCGTTGCTGAAGCCAAACGGCAGCTTTACGGTCGTGTTGGGATCGATCTATTCGCCGGGCCCACCGAGACGATGGTCATCGCAGATGAAACGGTTGATGCAGAGTTGTGCGCCACCGACCTGTTGGGCCAAGCCGAGCATGGGTATAATTCTCCCGCGGTTCTGTTGACCACATCTGAAAAACTGGCGAACCAAACACTTGATGAAATTGATCGCATTTTGACCATTTTGCCAACGCGCGATACGGCATCAAAATCTTGGGAGGAATACGGTGAAATAATCGTGTGTGATACCTATGATGAAATGCTTGAAACGGCAGATGAATATGCGTCAGAGCACGTTCAGGTCATGACCGATCGGGACGACTGGTTTCTTGAAAACATGACTTGTTACGGCGCTCTGTTTCTTGGTGCGCGGACAAATGTTGCAAACGGCGACAAAGTTATCGGGACAAACCATACATTGCCGACAAAAAAAGCTGGTCGCTACACGGGCGGCCTTTGGGTTGGAAAATTCCTCAAAACGCATTCTTATCAGCGCGTTTTGACTGACGAAGCAGCAACAATGATAGGTGAGTATTGCTCACGGCTTTGCATGTTAGAGGGTTTCGTTGGCCACGCCGAGCAAGCAAATCTTCGCGTGCGCAGATATGGCGGCAAGAACATTCCTTACGGTAAGGCTGCTGTCTAACCATGGGGCACGACCAAAGCCATATGCAAGCAATCAAGGCGATAAGTGGGGCGCTGTATGACTTTTCACTTGAGGAACTATCTGTTCTTTTAGCTCAACATTGTTCGCCGGACCTTGTTGCAAGATTTTGTGAGCCCCACGGCACGGTGATTGGCGTCGACACCCTCCTGTCATCAGTCATCGTGCCATTGGCTACCGCATGGCCCGACCTCGAACGGCGAGATACAATAATTGTCGTTGGTCGAACCCCTGAAGAGGCGGACTGGGTCGGTGTCGCTGGGTATTATACTGGGACATTTGTGTCTCCTTGGCTTGATATACCACCCACAGGGCATCAATCCAGTATGCGGTTTCACGAATTTTACCGGTTCGTGGATGGAAAAATTGTAGAAATTCAAGCCATTTGGGACATACCCGAAGTTATGATGCAGGCTGGCGCGTGGCCGCTTGTACCGAGTTTAGGACGTGAATGGCACGTGCCGGGACCAGCTACCCAAGATGGATTGCGCGTTCAAAGTGATATCAGCGAAAATGCGGCGCAAAGTCTAAATCATGTTCTGGATATGCTAACAGCCCTTTCAAGACACCCGGCACAGGGTGGACCAGAAGTGATGGAACTTGACCGTTTTTGGCACCCCAAAATGAACTGGTATGGACCTTCGGGTATTGGCACAGCGCGTGGCATTGATGGGTTTCGGAATTGGCACCAAATCCCGTTTTTGTCAGCCATGCCAGATCGTGGTCAGTACAAAGATGAAGTTAGCTCACACTTTTTCGCAACAGGGAATTATGTTGCGGTAACGGGTTGGCCAGATATGGCACAGACCCTTACCGGTGGTGGTTGGCTCGGGCTTCCGCCCACAGACAAAAAGATAACATTGCGCAGCTTGGATTTTTGGCGCCTAGAAGACGGGCTTATTCGAGAAAATTGGGTGTTACTGGACCTGATTGATGTTTATCGCCAGTTGGGTGTGGATGTTCTTGGTCGGATGCGCGAATTTAACAAGGCGCGTATTGGATTTGACAAAGAAACCGGGGAGGCGAGCCATGCCTAATCTACCGCAGACACCATCGTTCAGACTGGATGGCAAGTCAGCATTGGTCACCGGTGCGACGTCCGGTATTGGTTTAGGTTGCGCAGCAGCACTTGCACAGGCAGGAGCGAATGTGACAATCGCGGCACGCAAATTGGATGGTCTTGTAAATGCTCAAAGCGATTTCGCAGGTGATGGGCTTAACGTCGACATTCTTCAAATCGACGTCGCTGATGTGCCATCATTGAAAAGTGCAATTTCGCAAGCCCCATCATTTGACATTTTGATCAATAGCGCTGGCACGGCACGTCATGGCCCTGCGTTGGAAACAGACGAAGCTGACTTTGATGCGGTAAGCAATGCAAATGTTAAAGGCGCCTATTTCATCACGAGCGCGGTCGCCCAAAAGTTAGTTAGTGCAGGTAAATCAGGATCGCTCATCAATATTTCCAGCCAAATGGGTCATGTGGGCGGCGTTGATAGAGCCGTTTACTGTGCCACCAAACATGCTGTCGAAGGTTTTACCAAATCGATGGCGATTGAGTGGGGGCAGCACAACATTCGGGTGAATACCATTTGCCCGACATTCATCAAAACACCAATGGCCGAACAAACGCTGAAAGATCCGGCGCGACGGGCGTGGGTTGAAGAAAAGATCAAACTTAATCGGCTTGGCGAAATCGAAGACATTATGGGTGCAGCGGTGTTTTTGGCCTCTGATGCGTCCGCACTGATCACAGGCACATCGCTTCTGATCGATGGAGGTTGGACAGCAGACTAATGGCGAACGACAAAATCACATCCCAAGATGTCGCAAAGCGTGCTGGCGTTAGTCAATCAGCGGTTTCCCGTGTATTTACACCCGGGGCGTCTGCATCAAAAACGACAATCGAAAAAGTCAAGCGCGCCGCAGATGAGTTGAGCTATCGGCCAAACATTCTTGCGCGTTCATTGATCACCGGAAAAAGCCGAATTATCGGGCTGGTTGTCGCCTATCTGGAAAACCATTTTTACCCCGATGCGTTGGAAAAGCTTTCCAAATCTTTGCAAGAACGCGGCTATCACGTGCTTGTTTTTATGGCGTCCAACAACTCACAAAATGTCGACGACGTCGTGGATGAGATTTTGGACTATCAGGTTGATGGCATTGTCGCCGCTTCGGTTGCCCTGTCTTCTGAGCTTGCCGAGCGCTGCCAAGCGGCCGGAATTCCTGTGGTTCTGTTCAACAGAAGTCAAGATGATGACCGGTTATCTGCCGTCACATCTGATAACTTTAGTGGCGGCCGAAAAGTTGCAGAGTTCCTTGTTGCAGGCGGCCATCGTCGAATGGCCTATATCGCCGGTTGGGAAGGGGCGTCGACCCAACGAGACAGAGAGTTGGGTTTTAAGTCCGGGTTGGATGAAGCCAATCATCAAACCTTTATTCGTGCAGTTGGTAACTACACGAGTGAAAGTGCGAAAGAAGCAACGCGTGAATTGTTCAAAGGGCCAGGCCGACCAGATGCGGTATTTGTTGCCAATGATCACATGGCCTTCATTGTTATGGATGTTTTACGGTTTGAACTTGGCCTAAGCCTGCCTGATGATGTGTCTGTTGTTGGTTACGACGATGTCCCCCTCGCTAGTTGGCCAGCCTATAATTTGACGACCGTTCGACAACCGGCAAATCGAATGGTTCAGGAAACCGTCGATATCTTGATGAACACAATTAATGATGGCGAAACGCTACCCAAACGGGTGGCCATAGATGGACCGTTGATTGTGCGCGGTTCTGCAAAAATTCCGAAAGGTTGGGAAAAATGAAGGGTTTTGATCCGCAGTGGGCTGATTTCCCTGACTACATTATTGGGATCACCAAACAGATTTGGGAAGATCGCCAACTGGCAACCTTGGAGCACTATTATTCCAACGATATTATTGTGCGTTCACCCGGCTCAATCGTTGTCGGGAACGACAGCGTAATTGCTGCAACAACCGCTACGCTTGCGGAATTTCCGGACCGCACATTGTTGGGCGAAGACGTTATTTGGAGCGGCACGCCAGAGGCAGGCATGCTTTCTTCTCACCGTATTTTGTCAACTGCGACGCATCTGGGCGATGGTGTTTATGGGCCCGCGACCGGGCGAAAGCTGAAATACCGGATCATTGCGGATTGCCACGCCATCAACAACCAAATCAACGATGAGTGGCTCATTCGAGATCAAGGCGCGGTTGTGCGGCAGTTGGGTTTAGATCCAAAAGAATATGCGCGTGACTTGATCGCTCGTGAAGGGGGCGCTGAGCACTGTGTTCAACCTTTCACACCAGACATTGATAAGCCCGGACCCTATCTTGGAAAAGGTAATGACAATAAATGGGGTGAAAAATATGCGAAAATTCTACATCGCCTAATGAAGGCTGACTTTGCGGTCATTTCCGAACAATATGACCGTGGTTGTCAGATGACCTATCCCGGCGGCGTTAACGCTTTATCCCATGAAGGAGCCGACTGTTTCTGGGTGAGCTTATGCGCATCATTTCCAAATGCGGAGTTCAAAATTGAACATCAAATCGGGCTTGATGACCCGATGATGTCGCCGCGCGCCGCAATTAGGTTTTCGTTGCGCGGCAAACATGAAGGTTGGGGGGCGTTTGGAAAGCCCACCGGCAAAGAGATTTATGTGATGGGGGCAGCACATGCTGAATTTGGTCCATGGGGCCTTAGACGCGAGCATGTGCTTTTTGACGAGACGGCAATATGGAAACAAATTCTACTGCAAACAGGTGATGTATGACCCCCCAAGAAATGGAAAAACGAATTGTTAGATATGGCGAACTAAAGCCATGTAAAACTGCCTTTATTGATGCGCATACCCCCGGGTCAGATCAAAAAGAGAACTTCACGATCATTGGTGGTGGGGTTTCTGAAAGCCCTGACCAGCATGTGCATATTAGTGAAACACCGGGATTTAACATTGGCGCCGCCGGACAGCCGCCAAGAGTGCGAAACTCGCTGCATTCGCACCGCACCGCCGAGGTATTCTACGTCCTAAGTGGCCGCTGGCGTTTCTTCTGGGGCCGATGGGGAACTGCAGGTGAAGTTGTTTTGGAAGAAGGGGATATTTTTAATATTCCAACCGGGATTTTTCGCGGTTTCGAAAACATTGGAACCGATTACGGCATGATAATGGCCATTCTTGGCGGCGATGACGCAGGTGGCGGTGTTATTTGGGCGCCCCAGGTCATTGAAGATGCCAAAGAACATGGATTGGTTTTGGGCAACAACGGCGCTTTGTATGACAGCAAAAAGGGTCAAACACTGCCGCACAATGTACAGCCAATGCCACTATTGAATGAGGATGAGTTAAAGCAATATCCTGAGCCCGAGATTGCCGACGTATTACCAAATTTTGTCGCGCGGTATTGGGACATGATGGCCTTATCCAGGGACGCCCCCACAAAGGTAATTGGTTCTGATGCATTGTTGGTGGACCGTCCCGGGTTTAAGGTGGATTTCATCTCCAACCATTCACTTGACGATCAAAATTATTCCACCGACAGTCACGAAGTTCTAATGGTGATGCGAGGACATTGGCGACTGACTTGGGACGGCGGGGAAGTTATTTTGGCTCCGGGTGATACATGTGCAGTACCGCCAAACCTGACGCGTAAACTTGCGCCGTCAATGAGCGGGGAGGCAAGCCTTTACCGGGTGCGAAATACAGATGATCCCGCAGGATTAACCCATAGCGGATAGGTAGTAAAAAATTGGCAGTACCACTCGTTTTAATTCCAGGCATGATGTGCGATGCCCGTTTGTTTGGACCGCAACTGGCAGGGTTGAGCGCAAAGCGTTCAATCCAAATTCCTGCAATCTCACCGTTGAACGATATCGGCAAAATTGCCGATGAGGTTTTGCAAAATGCACCACCCAAATTTGCACTCGGTGGCCTATCGATGGGTGGAATTGTCGCGATGGAAGTTTGGCGCAAAGCGCCAGACCGCATCACTCGTTTGGCCCTTTTGGATACAAACCCCAGGGCGGAATTAGCTGAAGTCGCAAACGGTCGCGATGCTCAGATGGCACGTGCAAAGGCAGGTGAACTAGAACACATGATGCATGAGGTTTTCATACCAAAGTATCTCACGGTCCCCAATGAGCACCCTGAGATTGTGAAAACATGCGTCGATATGGCAATGGCGCATGGAGTTGAGAATTTTGTTGCTCAATCTCTCGCTTTGCGTGAGCGTCCAGATCAGTGTGAGGCGCTAAAAAATGTCACTGTGCCAACGCTTGTTTTATGCGGGCGTCAAGATCAGTTGTGCCCAATTGAACGGCATGAATTATTGGCGGATCTAATCGATGATAGCCGTTTGGTAATTGTTGAAGATGCAGGGCATTTACCGACATTAGAACAGCCAAAGGCAACAAATGCCGCACTATTGGAATGGTTAGAGCTATGATTGAACAATCTTTACTTGAGTTGCTGCATTCAGTTGATACGCCAACAGTTTGCAACGCGATTGAAGTTGCCCAAGGGAAACGAGGGTTTTCCAACTTTACCCGTCAAACCATGCAATATGCCGCCAACGGCAAACAGGCGATGGTTGGCTTTGCAAAAACAGCCAAGATTGCTGCGCTTGCCCCGCCCGAGGAAGCACCAGAAATCATCAAAAAACGCCGGATGGATTACTATCGATATATGGCAGATGTCCATGTGCCCAGTTTGGCCGTCATCGAAGACATCGATTTTCCGAACTGTATTGGTGCCTATTGGGGCGAAATCAACACGACGGTTCACAAGGGATTTGGCATTGAAGGCGCTCTCACCAACAGCGTAATGCGTGACTTAGGGGACATGGCTGCCGATTTCCCGGTTTTGGCGGGATCGATTGGGCCAAGCCACGGGTTTGTGCACGTGCGCGATGTTGATTGCGACGTAAGTGTCTGCGGCATGCGAGTATCGCCCGGTGACTTGATACATGCCGACCAGCATGGTGCATTGGTTATTCCCACCGATGTGATTGGTACATTGCATGCCGCGATCAACACGTTGCTCAAAAACGAAAAAATAGTGCTGGAGCCAGCTCGACAAACCGACTTTGACTTTGAACAATTCGAGAGATATTGGGAGTTGTTTGAGAAAGCAAGAACCTAGAGGTGTGAAGTTGACCAGAGTTGGTCGACAGACTTCCATAAAATTGACACATGCGAGCCAGTTCAAATGTATAACGCCTAGTTCCGTGGTTCACAGAAAACTGAGTTTGGCCAATTTGTCCTGTGTGGATGGCTCCCTTTTTGCAAGTCCTTTTTTGAAGTAATTGTATTTTGTCAGAAGCAGTCTTGTGTTCGGCCTGTTAACGCGACGCACATAGCCGCTGGCCCTGATGGTTTCCACCAACCAAGTCCCATTCCGCTTATCGAACAGCACGCGTTCAGGACAAAGCACGGGGTGTCTTGGTTTTAGGGCTGACAATTTTCCATCACTTCATTGGTCTTGTAATCTCTTGTTTCCTTTGCTTTTGTTTCGTTGTTTTCAGATGGTCCTCACTTTGTAGGGTTCATTGCGGGTGAGCACGGCCCAGATCATTCGCGCGGTCTTATTGGCCATAGCAACTGTAGCCACTCTGCTTGGCTTGCGTGACAGGATGTCTGCAAACCAAGGGTCGAACTTCTCTGGTGTTGTTCTGATTGACCGAATGCGGGACGTCATGCTCAGAACCAATAAACGGCGAATGTATTGATCGCCCATCTCTGAGATGTGTCCCAGACGTTCTTTTCCAGCACTTGATTTGTTGAGTGGTGTTAATCCCAGCCAAGCGGCGAACTCACGACCGTTATTAAACTGCTTACCGCTCCCGTTGTATCCCTCTGGCCCGTGGTGCGTCTGTAGGCCAACCGGTTCCCTTATGACCATGACACACAATTGAACCCTATCGCCGGTTCATCGCTCGTGGGAGACGTTGCTCTCCCACACCCAATTAATTGGCCCATCAACTCGGGAGGCGTTCCAGCCCCCAAGACCCCAGAGCATTTCATGCAGACGCCTTCAGCCCGACAACGCCGTCGGGGCAATTTCATTGAGACAATACCATTGAGGCAACGCCGTTGTGGTCAACCGTGCGCCGATTGAATGCCGATTGAATGTCGCCAGCTTGTCGAAGTGGAACAACGATCAAAGGGTTCGTGCACCCCTTGAGACCACGTTTGAAGTTTGAATGGAGCGGATTGCATGAGGTCGATATTGCTTCGGTCAATCTTGATTGTGAAAGGTCTTGGGGCTTTGCCCCTGGCGCACTTCGATAAAAATAGAACGAAGATAATCTTTGTTTGTCGGTTCCCCCTAAAGGTTTCCCCCAACAAACCAAGAGATTATTTCGTCGATTTTTACGCGCCGTTTGCACCCCCATTCTCGCCGAAGGGCAAGGTTTCATCAAAGCGAAACCCTTACCCCATTTGGAGGAAAACATGACCACAATACTTTATGCCCAACCCTACGACATTTCAGCAGAAGGCTTTTATTTCCGAACAGTTAAAGAATATGATCAGCAGCGCTTAAGCCTTAAAAACGATTACGGCGATCCAGTAGAAGAGTTTGAGATACAATTCATTGACGGTGAGCATTTGGATTGTGAACTGGCCAAAGCCATCGGCATCAATCAAGCAGACTTTCCTCGCTATTTCGAGATCATCGACGAGTGGGATGATCAGCAAAAACTGGCAGTGATTATTGCTGTTGGAGAGTGTGGGTATCAATTTGAAGACAACACCGATCCCGATGATTTCGACATTGAGATTTATAAAGATCAGTGTCTTAGGGGTTTGGCCTTGCAGTTTGTCGACGAGGGTTTTTTTGGAGATATCCCAGACAGCATACAGTTCTATATCGATTATGCGGCCATCGCTCGTGATTTGGCAGTGGACTATGTCGAAACCACCATTGCAGGAGGTCAATATGTCTATTGCTGCCGCTAAAGATCGAAAATCATATGAAAGTTTCAATGCCGTCTGGTGCGGCATTGAACTCACCATACGACATGCCAAAGACTGGTCAGCAGGTTATGATCATATTGAAGTTATCAGCGCTGATCGGGTGCCGTTGTCCATAACAGAAACAGGCTACAGATCGCTGTTTATCGTTCCCGAACGCCTCGCGGAACACAGAATTGTTGTTGATTATGTTTTGGCATGGTTGGATGAAGAGGCAAATACGGAGGCGTGGCAGTGCAGCCAACGACAAAGCAAACAGTTGAGCTTGTTCTGAAACTTACTTGTTGATTGCTGCTGCTAGCGGCCAAAATCCTCAGTCCAATTGCGACCTGCATAGAATATGCGAAGGATAACGACCTGGTCTTCTTCAACTATAAAGGCAATAGTCGCGCTGCGTTCAAAACCCACCGTTCGCAAGTTCGGGCGAACGTCATCGCGTAACGTCCCACGTTCGGATGCGAGGTCTAGCGAAGTGCAAAAATCCTTAATGCGCTCCACATAGGCGAGGGCATTGTTTGGACTGCCCGCATTTGCGATCCAATCATAAAGCGCGAATAGATCACGCCGTGCCCCTTCAGAAATTTCAACAGAACGGCGCTTCAACTACTCGCCTTGTTTTGAGACGTGGCGCGAACGGATTTCATCAAACACGTCACCGACCGGAAATGTCTTTGATTTGCCTTGTTTGACCGCATCGTAGGTTGGTGCAACTTCTTGTTTCAACCAACGTTCAACGGCCTCATCGCGTTCTTGTAATGCTCGCAAGCCTGCGCGTACAACCTCAGAGCTGCTGGCATAACCGCCAGACTTTACTTTGGCCTCAATGAAAGCCGTGTTTTCTGGCGCAAGGCTAACTGTTCGTTTACTGGTTCCTGACATGAGTTCCTCCTTTAAAACTAGTATATCACAACGGTATGATAAATTCATACTCTTTCTTCTAACCGCTTGATAGACCGCATTATTGTTGAGGGATGCACACCATAGTACGCCGCCATTTGGGCAATGGTAGCGGTTTTAGTGCTGATTTGGCGATTGGCGTGGCTGATTTGTTCATTTGACAGTTTTGGGGGAGGGCCAAGTCGTTGACCCCGCTTCCGAGCGGCTGCCAGACCCTGTTTGGTGCGTTCAGACAATAAACGCCGTTCAAACTCAGCCAAGCCACTAATGAACGTATAGATCAGCATCCCGTGGGGTGTTGAGGTATCAATATGAATGCTGGCGATTTGAATCTCAATGCCACGATTGCGCAGGCGATCCAATTCGTTCAACGCATCCTTGGCAGATCGAAAGGCACGATCCAAATCCCAAATAACAAAAATATCGCCAGATTGAAGGGAATTGGTGAGTTTTTCATAGACGGGTCGGTGTTTTGCGACAGCCGAGACTTTTTCGATATGGAGTTGATCACAAATGGGTGTAAGCGCATCAATTTGTCGATCCGGTTTCTGTTCTTCAGTGCTGACGCGCAAGTATCCTATTCTCATATTGTTTCAATGCCTGAGTGCAGAATCTGTCATGCCCCTGTATGTGGCATAAACGACCCTTTCTGCATGTCGGCTATTTTTGAGGGTAGGGCGGTCTCCTTACCGCTTCAAACCCCTATATTCTCTATTGTTCATACAATTATAGCAAAACCAAGACGTCAAAGTAAAATATTGCATAAACGGTCGATTGTGCAGATTAAAAATCTATTAATCTCAAGTAAATATAAACAAGTCCATGCGATAATGCTTATGTTGTTGCTTGTAGCGCCAAGTATAGCTCATGCGGGAAGCTTAAACGCCGGAGCCGTGTTGAATGAGATGGATGCAAAGCAGCGCTATGCTTATGTATCCGGTGTTGTTGAAGGACTGGCTTACTCTCGTTTTTTGACTGACAAGCCAAATGAAGAGGGCATGACTTGCATTTACGACTGGTATTACGAAGGGAATGCAACGGAGCAATGGACGCGCATCACAACACGGCTGAAACGTCATCCGGACAAGCCGGTCGGAGTTTTGATGCACATTTTGATAAAGAAGGACTGTGGCCTATAGAATGATCCGCTTGAATGAACATTTCAAAGCTGATGTAAGGCATCGCCATACTGAATGGTTGCGTCAACAGCGTTGGTTCATCAAATCTAGGCAGGCAAAGCTTCGTAGTGATGAAGCAGCAGATAAGGCTGAACAGGCGCTAACAGCATTCGCCGCCGAAGTGATCATGGCGACTGAAATACAAATCCAACAGTTCAATACCAAACTTGACTGCTACGACGAGGCGACGGTGGCCGCACTCATGGATAATCAGGTGCTGTTGGATCAGTTGAACAGCATTCGATTGTCGTTGCCTGTCTGACTTCAACGCATGTGGAACATCTTAGGGTAGTTTGATAAAGGAGGATTTCTGGTTCATCGTAACCTTCATG
>NZ_JBPOEU010000042.1:0-14325 GCF_051251695.1 Maritalea sp.
TATGCTCCATGCCATGCGCGCCAGTTTGTTGGCGAGCGCAACAGCTACCTTGTTGCGGTGCATGCGTATCGATGCGCAAATACCTGCTTCCACATTTGGTGATCCGTCCTAATATTGTTCGGCCACCCGTGCTGTATTGTCGAGGGACCAACCCTACCCACGCCGCAAAGTCACGACCGCGATCGAAGGCTTGACCTTCACCAATCGCCGCCACCATCGCCGTCGAGATCATCGGTCCGATCCCAGGAACCGTCATCACATTGACGCAATTCTCTTCCGTACGACTGATGTCCTCGATCTCTTTTGAGACCTTATCGATCCGATCGTCCATCCACATCCAGTCTCCATAAAGGCCAATCAAAATGCGTCGCATCCGAGGTGATATTTCATCTTTGCGTTCCTCAAGGATTGTCTCAAACGAGTTTTTCAATGCGCGCAGGCCTTTGCGCACCGTGATCCCTTGGCCGTCGCGAGGGCGATGTCAAACTGCTCAGCAAAGGCGCGCTGCGTGGGAAGTTTGGTTCCCGGCACTAATTTGCCTGTTTGGATCGAGCGGGCCATCGTATCGGCGAGGGTCAAGTATCTGGCTTTGGGCATCGTCTCACTGTATCTATGACAATTTAAAAATTGTTATATCTCCGTCTTCTTGGTATTTGGATCTCAAGCCAATTCCCAAGGTGTTTAAATGACAAAAAAGGTTTCCGCCTCGCTACTTGCACTCGGGCTATTCACGGTGACATTCGCGGTGAATCTGCAAGCACCGCTGTATGATGTTTATGCGGCTGAAAGTAATGTTGGCGCGACGGCTGTGACGGTCGCATTTGCGGCCTATGCCGCTGGCCTTATGCCGACCCTTATGCTGCTTGGTGGGTTGTCTGATCGCATCGGTCGCCGGATACCAATTGCGATGGCTCTGCTGCTCGGAGTGGTCGCAACTGTGCTTTTGGTGCAGGTTCCAAGCTGGAGCAGCCTCGTGATTGCGCGGCTCTTTCTTGGAGTTGGAACCGGCCTCGCGACAACGGCAGGAACGGCTTACATGACCGAAATACTTGGCGAAGATCGATCCCGCAGCGCAGCACTCATTGTCACATCGGCCACGTCTCTCGGCTTTGGTGGAGGTGCGTTGGCCACTGGTATCAGCCTTGGCTTGCAAGGACCGACGCTTCTTCCTGCCAGTTACATTGCATTGATTGTCGCAGCACCGCTCCTGGCAATCATTTCATTAGTCTTGCCCCGCGTAGATCGTCCGAAACAAGTGTCGGTCTTACGCCTGCCGGTATTTCCGAAAGGGACATGGGTGTTTGGAGTGGCCATGGCCCTAGCTTGGTCCACCACGGGCATGACAATCGCGGTGGTGCCGCTGGAGTTAGCAGCAAACGGTCTTGGCGGCTGGACGGGTCTGGTGATCTTTCTCGCGATTTTCGTAGGATTTCTCTGCCAGCCGATTGCCCGTCGTATGACCAATAGCCAATCCCTCGCCTTGGGCTTTGTGCTGATCCCACTCGGATTTTTGGTTCTCCTAGCTGGCGTCTGGCTACATCTCCTCGCCTTAGTGCTTATCGGAACATGCATCACGAGCGCTGCTAGCTATGGTTTCAGCTACCTTGCATCGCTTTCTGAAGTCTCCCTTCGCGCTCCACAGGATCGCGCTCGGGCGACGGCTGGACTATTCGTTTATGCTTATTTTGGATTTTCTCTTCCCGTGATTGCCAGTGGCGCTTTGGCCGATATGCTTGGCCTGCTGACGGCTATGACCGTATTCTCAGCCGTGCAGATTGTAGTCACAGTTATCATCGTCACTATGTGGAAACGGCAGTCCGCGAGACCTACCGCAAACGCACCATCACCGACTTTCTAAGGCAGGGTATCTTGATCGAGACGGGGCGGCGGCACTGCAAGAACGGTTACACGGTCATTTACCGCATTGTTCTCGAACGTGTGGCTTCGATGGAAACCACTGCGGAACCCGATATCATGACGGGGTTCAGGCTGGACCCCAAACCATCCTAAAACCATCTATAACTTTGTCCGTCGTCAGGTTTTTGGAACCAATAGCATTTACCTCAACAGTCCATGAAGTCCTTCGGTCATTTGTAATAGATACCCTGTGATATGTCTTCACGGCGGCATAAATCGGCATTCGACCATTGTCCTCGGACCAATGGCGGACAAGGTCTCATTGTCTTCGCCCCGCAGACCGTCCAAAACGATGCGGATCTTCTCGTCAGATTGACCCGTACATTTGAAAAATAAGGCATTATCCACGATGAGTGGGGTCGGTGGTTCGCATGCCGATTATCAGAATTTACCCGATCAAGGTGTAAACCCCGATAATGGCGCTTATGGTAAGAGTCGTCCAAACGGCTAACTTAGTCTCGATAAAGCGCAAATGCGCAATAATAATTGCACATTTAGGGTTTGAGTTGAACAAACTATCACGCTGTGCACTATAGTAAAAAAACAAGTTGCGAGTAGAGACTATTCAACGACGCCAGTATTCCTCGAAGGCATGGTTACAATGTCTGCAGGTAACAAAGTATCAATGATTTGGATGAGCCGACCATGAAATTTGTACAAACATCACATGGCAAGATTGCCTATCAGGACACCGGAAGCGCCGGTTTTCCTCTTTTACTGATCCACGGAAATTCGACCAGTCACGAGGTGTTCCGGAATCAACTGAACGGAAAGATTGGGCAGAGTCATCGTTGCATTGCCTTTGATCTGCCCGGACATGGTGCGTCGGATGATGCTCTGGACCCAGATCGGTCCTACAATATGGCCGGCTACGGTGACGTCGCACGCGACCTAATGGAGGGGCTTGGGATCGACCGCTATGCTGTTCTTGGCTGGTCCTTGGGCGGTCACATTGCCCTTGATTTGAGTGCTCAAACCGATGCGATTTGCGGTATGATGATTTCCGGATCTCCACCGATCACCCAAGGAAAGGGCGCGATAAACGAAGGCTTTGAAGGCGATATCGAGCACTCTTTGGGATCCAAACAGATCTTCAACGAAGAGGATATTGATACTTTCGCCCACGTCACCTGTGGTCCGGGCGCCCCTTATGATCCGTTTTTGCAGAAGGTTGTCGCGCGGTGCGACGGGCGCGCGAGGTCTTTGATGATGGCGAAGCTCGCCTGTGGGGTAGGCCGCAATCAGCAAGAGCTGGCGATAAATAGTAAAGTACCCCTAGCGATAGTGAACGGTGCTGAGGACGCGTTCATAAAAAACGATTTTATCGCCGCGCTGGACTACCAGAATCTGTGGGATAGCAAGGTACACGACCTACCTGGAATCGGGCACGCGCCGTTTTGGGAAGCACCGGACGTGTTTGATCCCATATTGCAGCGCTTTCTGAACGACCTTAGCGTGTAGCGCTGCCCATAAATGCGCCAAAGGTCCCCCTGACGGCCTGATAAACCTGTGATGACAGTAGACCACTCAGGGGTCTCCTGTTTTACTTACAGTCTATTCAACTCGGGAGTATTGGGCTGGTCTGAATGCGCAAAATACATCAAAAATTGGAAGAGTCTCTGTATGGAGAGGTCATCGCTGCCTCAATGAATCCGCTCATGCCGGAGGCTGAGTTTTTCTCAACGGTAGGTGAGCTTGTCGCCATATTGGGTTTTTCAAATTTTTCCTTCGCGTCTTCGCGATCTTGCGTGCGTGGGGTGGAAAACGAAATTGTGTTAGATAACTACGATTCCGCATGGCGCCAAAGTTATTCGGACAACAACTATGCCGCACTGGACCCGCTTTTCTCAGGTTCGGTCAAATCTCTTACACCGTTTTTTTGGGGCCACGCGGAATTTCTGGAGGCGTACGACCGCGAGACAAAAGAGCTGTTTGAAGCTGCAAGTGACCATGGTGTCAAATATGGCATCACCTATCCAGTCCATACCAAGCAAAGTAAAACCTGCCTGTTTTCGGTGAGCAGAATGCGACCGATTCATCTCGAACAGGAAGCGATCAAAAACCGGTTTCAGAAGCTTTCCACGCTTTCGAATTACATTTCAACGTATGTGTTGGCGCAAAACACCCCTGACGTACCGCTGTCGCATATCGTGCTGACTGATCGACAAAGGGAATGCCTGTTGTGGACGTTGGAAGGCAAGACATCTTGGGAAACCGCGAAAATCATAAACCGTAGCAAAGCTACGGTTGAATTTCATCTTCAAAAATCGATCAAATTGCTGAATGCATCGAACAAGGTTCACGCTGCAATCATGGCTTCCAAATCTGGTTTGATCTGAAACGCGCCGCCTGGCCTTCGATATTTTGTCGTTTAATGGGAAAGCCTGACCCGAGTGTGCAGGTCAGGCAATTGGCTTACTTCATCCAATCAGGCTCAACAAACGCGCCGGTCAGATACTGGTCGGGTGAGAAAAGAACGCGCTCGCCTTCCTGAATTTGGTAAAATTGCAGCGGGACGTGGGCATCATCTTGCAGCGCAAGGTGCGTCGCAGGGTCAAAGGCAACGACACCCAATGCTGTCTGGTGCGTCGAGGCACCGATAGCCTCGCCAATTGCAGCACGGTCTGCTGGATCACCAACTTCTTGCAAAGCATCCGCATAGATGTAGACCATCTCATACAGCATAGCGCCGTATGTTCCTGTCTCCAAACCGTATTCGTCTTGGAACTTGGCCATCACTTCTGCAGCACGCGGGTTCTTTGGTGTGTTGAGAATACCGCCCAGCAGATTGTAGACAACGCCGTTGGAATTCTCTTTGGTCAGTTCGAGGAATTCTGGAACCGAGGGCGCATACTGGATGAAAACAAGGCTGTCTGTGGGGTTTTCCTTGAACTGTGACATGAAGGTCGCAGCGTTTGATGACACATAGTCAGTGTTGATCAGCAAAGCCGGCGGGTCTTGGCGTACTTTTGCAAGGAACCCGCGCCAGTCGTTGATCTCTCCAAATGGCAGTAGCTCGTTTTGCGTGATTTCCCAACCTGCCGCGGAAAAGGATTCGACGATGCCGTCTGCGATTCCTTTGGAGTAGGGGTTGTCCGAGGAAACGATGGCCAGTTTTTTGTTGGGAAGATCCAGCGTACCTGCTTCGGCGAGGCCTTCGATAACTGGCAGAACGCCAGTGTTGTAGCCGTCGAAAGAGGGCGTGAGAGACCAGATCGTACCAAAATCGTCTGGGCTCGGAGAAATGATCGCTGCCGTTTGTGGTGACTGCGCGCCGACCATATAGATCATTTCCTGTTCGGCCATCGTTTCGATCTCAAAATTTGTGGTCGAGGCGTATCCCGTGAGAACGGCACCCATATCTCTGTTGGACAGTAACCGCTCTACCGATGTCGCAACGGAGGATGCGCTGCGGTCTTCCACGTCACCCACGACGAGCTCAAAGGTATAACCTCCGATGCCGCCTTGTGCGTTGATCTCCTTAATGGCGAGCTCTGCGCCATTGACCATTTCTTGCCCGTCAGCGGCGGCACCACCCGAGATCGGTGCAAGTACACCGATTTTGATGACCTCTTGCGCAGATGCGCCATGGGCCGAAACGGCCAGAGACAGGCCAGCTACGGTGGCTGCAATAAAATTTCTTCTCTTCATTGTCATAATATTCTCCCTTTCCTTTTTTGTTTTAGGTATTTGGTTTAACAGCGTCAGTCAGGCGCTCCATGAACGCCATGCAGGCGGCGATTTGGTCCTTTGCGACCCATTCATCTTCGATATGTGCTTCGCTATCCCGGCCAGGACCGCAGACCACGGCGGGAATACCTGCATTATCAAATATGCCAGCCTCGGTCGCAAAACTGGCAGATGAGGTCTGGTTTTGGGCCGCAAACCGTTTGACCAGTGTTTCCAGCTCACTGCCTTCTTTCGCACTGAGGCTGGGAACGTCATAGGCGACCTCAGTATCGATGGTTGCATTCGCAAATGCGCTTCGCAAGTCTGGCAGCACTTTGGTTTGTATGAAGGTTTCCACACGTTCTTGAATCATCGCCTTATCGCCGGGCCATGCTTCGCGAATGTCCCATTGGATCACACAATCCCCTGCAATGAGGTTGCGCGCCGTGCCGCCGTGTATCACACCGCAGGTCGTGGTGGAGTAGGGAACCTCGTAGGCGTTCAGCTCGGGGCGGGGATTGCTGGCAAGTTCCGCACCGATGGCATGAATGTGCTCAACTACCGATGCAGCGGCACCGATTGCACTGGCTCCAAGATCGGGCCGTGAGGAATGGCAAGCCAGCCCCGTGATAGTCGTCGTCATCCCGCAGCTGCCTTTGTGACAGTCCTTGATCATCATCTGAGACGGCTCACCTACAAAAGCGGCAATCGGTTTGGCCATATGCTTGATCATTTCATCGATCAAGATCGGTGCCCCGAGGCACCCAATTTCCTCATCATGTGAAAAGGCCAGATGGATGGGCAGCGCTGGTTCAGCTTTGACCAAGGCAGGCACGGCGGCAAGCATGCAGGCCAGATACCCCTTCATGTCCGAGGTCCCCCGCCCGTACAACCGCCCGTCTTCTTCGGTCATATTGAACGGTTCTTTGGTCCAGTCCTGACCGTCGGTCGGCACCACATCCGTGTGCCCGCTCAACACATATCCAGGGATGGACGGATCACCAATAGTGGCAAACAAGCCTGCCTTCTTCAGGTTCGCATCGGCGACGCGGTATGAGGCAATACCGTGATCATTCAAGTAACTCTCAATGTACTCAACGATCTCAAGGTTGCTGCGGTCCGAAACGGTGTTGAAGGCGATCAGGTCGCCTAGAATGGAAATTGCATTTTCAACATCAGTTGGCATTGTAAGATTTCCTTTGATCTGTACTGCAAGCTAACTGCAAGACCGCCGATGGCGGCTACTAGTAATGATGATAGTTTTTGTGCAGGTGCGAATCCGCTAGCCTTTTCCCAAATGCTATTTGCCAACGGAAGAGAGACATCATGTACGATGGTCCAATTATCGATGCTCACCACCACTTTTGGGACCTGTCGATGGGAAAGCATCCTTGGCTTACCAATACATCGGATGGCATCGACGCGCTTGGATCGCTGGAAAAAATCAGACATGATTTCATGGTTGAGCAGTTTCTTGATGTAATTGGTGACACGCCAATCGTTGCAAGTGTACACATCGAAGCGCTTTGGGACGCAAACGATACACTAGGCGAGACCGCTTGGCTCGACACATTGGACAAATCATCAGGGCTTGCCACACGCTATGTGGGCAACGCGGCCTTGGGCACCAAGGATGCCGCTGACCTGCTCAAGGCGCAGGCAGAAAACCCGCGCATGACAGGCATTCGCGGAATTTTGAGCAATCACCCGACGCTTGATCTGTCTTTCGCCCCCGATCCCTATCTGGGCTATGATCCAGCTTGGCGTAGTGATGTGGCGACGATCCACGCGCTGGGCCTAAACCTCGAGTTGATGGTCTATTCCTATCAGGCAGGTATCGTTCAGGATCTGGCGCACAGTTTTCCCGACATGACTATTGTTATAAACCACTGCGCCAGTCCGATTGATCGCGACGCGGCAGGCATGGCACGCTGGCGGGCCGCCTTGGCGACGATGGCCAGTTGCGAAAACGTCGTGATCAAAACGTCAAACGCCAGCCATTATGACCCTGATTGGTCAGAGGAAAGTCTTGCCGCGATTGTGCATGACTGCCTTGCAGTGTTCGGTGCTCACAGATGCATATTCGGGACCGATTACCCGGTATCTTCGCTGAAACTGGATTATCCGACCATCATGGATTTTGCCATGCGAGCCACGCAGCACTTGTCTGCCAGTGAACAGTCGGCGTATTTTCACGACAACGCTAAACGCGTTTATAAGTTTGACTAGAGACGGTAGCGCGCTGCCAGATGTGATACTGCAGCGCCGCGGATGGAGCATATGACAAGACCAATTCTTAAAGTGGATAAATTGTGCAAATACTTCGGGGGCCTACGGGCCGTCCACGAAGTGAGCTTTGACGTTGTTGAAGGATCAATTCTTGGCATTGCCGGACCGAACGGGTCGGGAAAAAGCACATTGTTCAATGCAATTACCAGTATTCCCTTCACGCCGACCTCTGGATCCATCGAATTTGACGGGCAAAGCATTGACTCGTTTCCCGCCCACAAGATTGCGCGTGCGGGGCTGTGCCGAACATTCCAGAAAGATGCCGAGTTTCAAGACCTCTCACCGCTTGATACAATGCTGCTGAGTGTGAGTTATGCCGGACAAAAAGAGCGGCCCGAACGCGCCACAGCGATCGAGGCTGCACTTGATTTGGTCAAGTTTGAGCCATCGCGCTGGGATATGCCAACGCGTGATTTGTCCGTCTATGAAAAAAAGCAGCTGATGATCGGGTCTGCACTGGTTTCCAAACCCAAGATGCTGCTGCTGGATGAGCCGGCCTCTGGGCTGACCAAGCCCGAGATTGCTGCCCTGGACGCGCTGCTGCTGGATGTGAACAAATCAGGGGTCACCATTATTCTCATTGAACATGTGCTCAGCCTCTTGCTCTCGGTCAGCCAAAGCTTGTTGGTTCTCAATCAGGGGCAGGTGCTGACGCAAGGCGAGCCCGATGCCGTGGTCCGCGATCCTTTGGTCATTGATGCCTATCTTGGAGGACGTGGTTGATGTCAGCATTTCTAGACGTTGAAAACTTACATGCTGGATACGGGACAGTCCCTGTTCTGCGCGGTGTTTCGATCCGACTGGATCAGGGCGAATCCATCGGGCTTTTCGGACCAAACGGCCACGGTAAAACGACGTTGTTGCGGTGCATCTCTGGCCTGCTCCCGTCTTCGCAAGGGACAATCCGGTTTGACGGTGTAGAAATCACAAAAACGCGGCCGTCCGACATTGTGGCGCAAGGGCTTGTGCACGCTCAACAGGGCAACACTCTCTTCGGTGACATGGGGGTCGCGGAAACGCTTGCCTTATCCGCCTTTGTGCCCCGCGCTCGTAAGACATCCACTGAAACTCTCGAGTATGTTTACGAGCTCTTTCCCCGTTTGGCAGAGCGGCGCAAGCAGCTCGCCAAGACCCTGTCAGGCGGAGAGCGACAGATGTTGTCCATCGGTTGTGCGCTGATGTGCAATCCACGTCTTTTGATCCTCGACGAGCCGACGTTGGGCCTATCGCCAAAACTTAAGCAAGAGCTGTGCGATGCCACGGCAAAAATCGCAGCACGGGGCATTCCACTGATTATCGTGGAGCAAGATGTGGATTTCCTGCTCACCCTGACGGACAGGTTATATCTGATTGATCACGGAACGGTTGAGCGCGAAATCGCCGCAGACAACGCGCCAGATCATGCAGAAATCGTAAAGATGTATTTTGGGGCGGAAGACGCATGATGGATACAATAATCGCAACATTGATCTCTGGTCTATTGCTCGGCTCGCTTTACGCGATGATGGCAAGTGGCCTCAGCTTGGTCTGGACCACGCTGGGTGTTTTTAACTTTTCTCATGGAGCGTTAATGATGCTCGGTGCCTTTGTAGCGTGGACCGTTGGCGAAGGCGCGGGTTTGGGTGTCTGGATCGGATCGTTCTCGGGCATCGCGGCGGCAATGGTTGCAGGCGTTATCATCGAATATTTTTTGGTGCGCCCGTTTTATGGAAGCCGCAACATGTTGTTGGTGACCGTGATGACCACTCTGGCGGCGATGATCATCATCGAAAAAGGAGCCCAAATCATCTGGGGATCGCGGCTCAAACAAAGCCCGAGACTTTTTGAGGGCGATATATCAATTGGCGGGGCAATCATTTCCAGACAGGAGGCGTTCATCATTGTTTTGGCCCCTCTGGTTCTGTTCGCGATCTGGCGGTTTGCAACAGTGACTGCGACAGGGCGATCGTTGCGGGCTGTGGGGCAAAATCAGGATGCCGCTGCGCTCATCGGGATCAACGTCAACAGAGCCTTTTCTATCGCCTTCGCACTCTCCGCAGGTTTGGCAGGCCTCACAGGTGTGCTGCTCGGCTCGATCCGCTTCATTACGCCCAGCCTCGGCGCGGAGCCGCTGACCAAAGCAATGATCGTCGTTATTTTTGGTGGGCTGGGAAGTATGGGTGCCACAGCTGGGGCCGCCTATGTCATCGGCTTTCTCGAAGCGTTCCTCATTCTTTGGCTGGGCCTCTATTGGACACCATTCATTCTTTTTGTGGTGATGATCACCGTGTTGATTTTACGGCCCAATGGCCTTTTCGGGAGAAAATGACATGACACGCAATAGGCTTTTCACCATCGCTCTTGTCGGTATTGCGGCGCTGTTCTTTCCAATGATATTTCAGGATTCCTATACCCGCCACCTTGCCATCCTTGCGCTTATTTTTGCAGTTATCGTATCTAATTGGGATCTGAGCCTCGGCTTCGCAGGACTGTTTAATTTTGGTCATACGACCTTTTTCGGAGTGGGTGTCTATACCGCTGCAATTTTGGCCAAAACGTTCGAGGTAAATCCGTGGCTTGCAATGATTGCGGGTGGCCTTTCTGCAGCGGTGGTGGCTGTGATTATCGCGGCACCCGTGGCTAAGCTCAAAGGCATCTACGTTGTGCTCGTAACCTTTGCCTTCAGCCAACTGGCCCTGCAATTGGTGTTGAGCCAAGGGCAAATTACCGGCGGTGCAGAAGGCATGGTGCGTATCCCTAGTTTAAGGATTGGTGACTATAACTTCGCACGCGATTTCAAATTGGGCTACTATTACACTGCGCTTGGGTTGACTGCGATCTCGACCACGTTTTTGCTACTGGTGGCGCGCTCACCTTTTGGAAAATCGCTAAGAGCGGTGCGCGACAATGAAGATTACGCCACAGCGCGCGGTATTTCAGTCGCCCGGCAGCGCATTCTGGTTTTGGTCGTTAGCGCGATCTTTACGGGTATTGCAGGCGGATTTTACGCGGTCTACCTGCGCGTGGCATCGCCCGAGGTATTCGGTTTTGCGACCCTATCGCTTGCGCTGTCGATGGTTTTGATCGGAGGGACAGGTACAATCATCGGCCCTATTTTTGCAGCTCTTGTTTTGACGTTTGTCTCGGAAGGAATGGCAGGGATCAGAGGCTTTGAAGAGGCGCGTTTCATAGTGATCGCTGTGACGATGATTGCCATTTTGCGGATTGCACCGGGCGGTGCAATTGATCTGATGTCTAAGGCAGTCTCTATCGGTAGGCCACCCCCAACAGATCTAAAGTCGAAGAACACGTGACCTGCTAAAAACCACTTTGAATGATTGGACCAAATCCATGACCGCTTACGGTACTTTCGATCCCTCTACGAAAGATAAGACGCGCCCGTCTTTCGCTGATTGGATGTCGCAGACAAACGAAATCACCCGGACATTTCTCGCCGCAGGGAAGGTTCCGGGGTTGATCAATTTGGCGGGGGGACTGCCGGCACCGCAAATTTATCCAGCTGACGAGATTGCCCAGATCGCGCGGCAGGTTATCAAAGATAATCCAATTGATACATTGGGGTATGGCTCGATTGAGGGGTTGGCTGACCTGCGCGATGCGCTCGCAAAGCGGTTCAGCACGTCTGGGGTTCGGCTGACGGCTGATAACGTCCTCGTCACGACAAGCGGCATGCAGGGACTTGATCTGTTGGGTAAAGTTTTGCTGGACCAAGGCGATTTGGTAGCGGGGCAATTTCCAACTTACCTCGGGGCGCTGGACGCTTGGCGTCCACGTGGTCCGCAGTTTCGGAATATGGATATCCACGGCGCAGCTTTTGATCCTGATGCTGCCCTTAGCGGCGCCAAATTCGCCTATACTGTGCCCAACTTTTCAAACCCCACAGGGAAACTTGTAGGTGAAGCAATCCGGCAAAAACTTGTAGACGGCGCACATCGCACAGGTGTCTGGCTGGTGGAAGATGACCCCTACGGCGGTTTGTGCTTTGAAGGCACACCGCCGCCCCGCATGCTGGAATTATCTGCACGCATGGGCAACAGCGAAGTATACGATGGACCTGTGATCTATATGGGAACGGTGTCCAAAGAACTGGCTCCGGGCCTGCGGGTTGGCTGGATCATCGCAGCACCTGAAATGATCGGGGCGCTTACGCTGGCCAAGCAAGGATCTGACATCTCGACCAGTGGAATTACGCAACGAATTGTGCTCGGCGCATTGAACGCGGGTCTGATCGAACGGTTGCAACCGCAGTTATGCAACCTCTATCGCGCACGGCGTGACGCGCTTTGCGCTGCGATGGCAGAGCATCTGTCAGAGTGGTTCGAATGGGAGGTGCCGGAAGGTGGCATGTTCGTCTGGGCCAAGGCGCGTGCTCAAACGATGGACACCGATGCACTTCTACAGCCCGCGATGGTGGGAGGTGTCTGTATCGCGCCCAGTAGTGTATTCGATGCGACCGGCGTGCACTGCGGGGCGATGCGGATGAACTTTACGTTGAATGATCCTGATACCTTGACCGAGGGTGTCCGCCGTCTCGCGACGGTGTTGAAAACCATAGACCGAAAGGGCCCCTGATATGACAGTGACCATTCACATGCCGACCCAAACATCGTTGACGGATGCGCAAATCACGCCTTGGCGAGATATTCCTGTCGCGATTGCCGCTGACTTGGTTCCAGCCGAGCAGATCGATCCGCTGATCCGGCCCCTATGCCCCCCCGGCGCCCAGCCAAAGCTATTCGGCCGCGCAGTCACCGTGGAATGCGAACCGCCAGACTTTGGCGCGGTCCTGCACGCATTGGATTTGGTGCAGCCGGGTGATGTATTGGTCATTTCTGCCAGAGGTCACAAAGAAGAGGCAATGATTGGCGAGATTCTGGGTGGGCATCTGCGCGCGCGTGGTGTGTCTGGTCTGGTGTGTGACGGTGCTGTACGCGATGTCGCCGAACTTGCGGGATGGCCTGATTTTTCAGTCTTTGCAAGATCTGTAACCCCGCGTGGACCCATAGGTGTCTCGCAGGGCGTGGTCAATCAACCGGTCACAGTTGGTGGGCGTCTCGTGACTCCTGGAGATTTAATTATGGGCGACGATGACGGTTTGATCGCACTGTCGCCTGAGAGTGTTCTGTCTTACATCCATGACGCCAACGCTAAGGTGACGCTCGAAGCTGAATGGATTGCGGGCCTTGCCGCGGGGCAAAGCGTGGCAGAGGTTTTTGGGCTTGTGTCGCCCAAGCAAGCATAGGCCACCCGCGGCGTCAGGATTTGACGCCGCACATATCCAAAACTGTTGCCGCAATGACTTTGGTTGTTTCAACAAGGCTATCAATCTCGACACATTCGTTATCGCCATGAAACCCATCGCCGGATGGCCCGTAAATGATCGGCACCACGCCCTTTCCCGCATAATGAGCTGCGTCAGTGACCGCCTCGAACCCTTTGAGGCGCGGTGTATTGGATTGAAGTTGCGTGGCGCGCGCAAGGGCTGCCTGCGTCAGAGGATGTTGGCGAGGAACAAAACATAGTTGCGCAAGACCTCACGCGTTGCTGCAGCCTTCTCATTAACGGTCTCTTCGTGCCACTTGCGTAGTGCAGTGTAGATTTTCTTGTATTCTGCGTCCGTAAAGCTGCCACGGCTTTCGCTTTTCACACCCTTATTCAAAAGGGTAGGGCGCATGGATTTCACTATCCAACCATTCAACTCTGCTTCATCCAGCACTCTGTTGAGGGCCGCGTTGTGGTTGTTTATGCCGCTTTGCGTAAATACTTTGCGATGCGTCTGGGTTCGCCATATATCAAACTCCACCAATGCGCGCAGGTCGATCTTGTCGATATCCGTGTTGCCAAAATATGGGATCAACCAACGCTGAAGCGCTGAGATATAGTCTTTAAACGCCAGTTTGCCTTGTCCACTCTTCAATTGAGCTTGCATGCGCATAACGGTATGTTCAGCTACGTGTTTAAACTTACGGGTTTGAGCAGGGAGCTTGTTTTTGATACGAGCGTTAGTTTCATAGTAAAGTTCAAGCGCGCGTTCTTTGGCTTGATCGAAGTCCTCAGTGCCTGTGCTTTGTACGATGCGCTTGCCGTTATCGAGCGTCAGCCGAGCATACCATTTTGAACTGTTGGCGCGTTTATCTAACTTCAGTTTTTTGTGCACAGTTATCGTTTTGACGCCATAACTCATATTGGAGAAAATCCATAAGTGTCTGTTGCAACAGACAATACGCCAAATTAGCTGAAAAATCGATCTAAAACTGGACGCGGACTGTGTACGGATTGTGTACAGGGTTTGACTTGTGGTTTTTGTGGGTATTTTGGATTAAAACCACTATATGTAGTGGTTTTATTGGAGGCGAGTATGAGAATCGAACTCATGTACACGGATTTGCAATCCGCTGCGTAACCACTCCGCCAACTCGCCTCTTCGTGGTTGAGCGGGGTTTATACCAA
>NZ_JBPOEU010000043.1:0-13105 GCF_051251695.1 Maritalea sp.
AGGAGAGGGGGCTTCCTCAATACCGCTTGGAAATTTAGGGTTTTGAGGCGACAGAGCTATAGATCCCATGATGCCGAACTCTGACCCGTATAAAGAGTAGACTGACACGTCGGCCCCGTTTTGAAATCCATAGGAAAGAGCAGCATTGATCGGTGATTTGTGTTCAAATCCGATTTTACTGGTTTCTTGAGTATAAGCATCAGATGAATACTCGACCTTGAACGCAATACGGTCATTTATTTGCCAAGCAACTCCGCCAAACAAAGCCGCATCACCACGAAACCATTGATCTATTTCCAGCTGGCCGACTTCGGAAATACTGGTTGGGCCGTCGCCGCGCGTGTCAAATATATCACTGAAAATCGACAGTGGGTTTGAGAAGCTACCATATGAGCCTAGGCGTCCCCACCCGATACCGCCAGTGATCGACAGACTGTTATTCGCTAGATGTTTGGTCGCAGCGATGTATTCGGAGCTATAAAGCCCTGTGCCGCCAAAATCTCTAAGCCCGATAGCCACTGAGGGGCGCCATTCAGATTCTTTGAGAAGCAAGTATCCAAAATCAAAACTGCGATCATAACGATTGTTGCCGACCCCATCGTAATCGTCAATAATGGAATACCGAAAACTCCCAAACATCCTAGGCGTTATCTGAAAAGACAACGTGTATTTTTGAGCAATAGAAGAGATGTCAGTCGTCAGGATCACTTGCCCGTCAGTGAAAACTTCGCCTGTTGGCATGTCAATTAAACCTGGAGTGCCAAACACTGACACAGGAACGTCGAGTTCTGCCGCTTCAGTATAAGTGGCGCTTAGGAGAATGCTGGTCAGGCCGCTCCATAATATAAACTTTGCTGCCATTATTCTATCGAGCCTCTTACTATTTTTACAAATATAGCGGAGGTCAAGATACACCAAAAGCGACTAATTTTCGATTCCAAAGAATACGCAGCTATTGTGCCTTTAGAGCAAGCAATTTGCAGGAAAATTTAGATTCCAAGCTTTATTTCAGGTATTTTATTGTGTTCTTTTTGCCTATTTAGGGTAGGGAAGAAACCATGCTACCACATTGATTATCAAAGAGTCTCAAATGCCAAAACAAATGCCGTCTGAAATTGTGCTGAATGGTAGATTTTTGCTCCAAGATGTCACGGGGGTTCAGCGTGTCCAGCGTGAAGTTTTGGCCGCTCTTGATGAAATGGCGGCAGCCGGGGACATTCCGACGCCTATTGTCTTGCTGCCGGCGCAAGGGAATATCGTCGCTGAGCCTGTCTTGAAATCTATCAAGTTTACCCGAACAGGCCGTTTTTCGGGGCATCTGTGGGAACAGATTGAATTGCCCAAATTGTGCAAAGGCAAGACGCTGCTGTGTCTTGGAAATACCGCGCCTGTTGTGTCGTTGTTGTCCAAAACCACGCGGGTTGTGACGATGGTGCATGATTTGTCCTATAAATACTTTCCGACGGCTTATAGCTGGAAGTTCAAGGCCTTTTATTCGACGCTTATTCCGCTTGTGCTGCGCAAAAGTGATGCGGTCGTGACGGTGTCTTTGGCTGAAAAGAAAGCAATGTCACGCCACTACCCTTTTTTGGCAGGCCTGTCCGGTTTTCACGGACTGCAAAACGGTGGATTGCCAGACGCAGTTGCAACAGCGTTTTTATCAGACGGTGTGCCTGATAAAGAACAACGCGGACATGGTATCTACGTAGGTTCCCTAAGTAAGCGCAAAAATGCGGACAGTGTTTTGAGGGCCGCGGTGACGTTTTTACAAACCTATCCTGATATGAAGTTTGTGGTCATTGGGGCGGGATCTTCTGTCTTTGAAAGTCTCTCGGTGGATGTGCCAGAGGATATTAAAGACCGACTTGAAATGTGGGGCCAAATCAACGATCCGCTTAAAATATACGATGCTTTCAAGCACGCACGCTTTTTGGTTTTCCCGTCGTTTTACGAAGCAAGCCCGCTGCCGCCGATCGAAGCAATGACTCTTGGCTGTGCGGTTGTGTCTTCCTCAATTCCCAGCTTGCAAGAACGCTGTGGCGACGCTGCCGTTTACTGCGACCCAGATGACTTGAGCTCGATTACGGCTGCCGTTGATCGCCTCATGACGGAACCTGATCTTTGGGAAAACCTGTCCCAAGCCGGGCGCGTACAAGCCGCGAAATATTCTTGGAAATCTCAAACAGAAGCGCTTTTGAATATTTGTGAAGATGTGGCATGAGCGTTCCAAAGCTTCGAATTCTGCACGAGACCAATCCTCAAAAATACTTCCCAGCTTTGTTTGAGCTCGCAGAAAATGGCGATGTAGAACTTGTTGGGACGCATCGCTACAGCGTGAGCAAAGAATGGCTTCGCGCTTGGCTGCGGGACAAGACGCCCTTTGTGAAACGAACACGCAACGCGCTTGGTGATTTGGCGTTTCGTTTTAAAATCCCTTTCGTAAAAGACGAGACGATTGTTTTTGGTTTCGCGCCATGGGATTGGCGGCTCTTGATCTATCGTCAACTCGCACGTCGCAATCGCATTTTGTACCAGACATCTTGGCATGACTGGCGGTTCGATAAAACGCCACGCCAGCCGCGCCCACAGTGGTTCGCACGCTACATGCAGCGTCAGTGGAAAGCCTTTGTTGCCCACCCCAATGTCAAAGTCATCGCCGTGACGCCCATCGTCGCGCAGACGGTGAAGCAAGAAACCGGCGCCGATGCCACTGTCATTCCGCATGCGGTTCCAGAGGTTTTTTTCAAAGCTGGGCGCACGCGCACAATCCGTGAAAATGGTCCTTTAAAACTGATTTATGTGGGTGAGATTTCAGAAAAAAAAGGTATCTTGATCCTTTTGGATTTGATGTCTCGTTTGCATACAAAAGGCGTGACGCTCACTGTTGTGGGAAACGGACCGCTTGTTCCTGAAGTTAAAGCGGCACAGGCCCACGGCGTGACCTTTTTGGGTCCGATTTACGACAGAACACAACTGGCGCAAACAATGTCTGACCACGATGTGTTGATGCTGTTGTCGCAACGCACCAAAACATGGGAAGAGCTTTTTGGCATCGTGATTGTCGAAGCTATTGCAGCGGGCCTTGCCGTTATTTCCTCAGATCATATAGGGCCACGTGGCATCTTTACTCCCTTGGGTCCGAGCGGATTATTTGATGAAATCGACGTCGAAGCTGTGGAACGTCATATTGAATCCCTGGCTGCTGACAGTGAGCACTTTGCTATCGTGCAAACCCAGCAATGCGCACTGGCCGACGCATATTCTTCAGCTAAAGTTTCTGAGCAGTGGCATAAACACTTGGAACACTCATGAACCAAATAGCGACCCTCATTTCACTGGTGTCATTGCCTATCTTGTTCGTGCTCACTGTCATGTCACCTTTTGTGGCATCCAATGCCGTGGTGCTTGGGATGTCGATCACCTATGTGTTCGCAAGTGCGTTGTGTTTTCTCGCCATGATACTTGATGATCGTAAAGGCGGTGTCTCGTTCATGTTCGAATTCTTTTTGCTATTTTTCATCGCAGTACCGGCAAGCCTGCAAATTTCAGTGGGTGTCTTCCCTTGGTTTGCTAAATTGGAGCCACAGTATATGGCGGGTGGGTTTGGCTTAATTGCGCTCAGCCACCTTTCCTATCACCTCGGATGGCTGCTGGCTGCGCACAAAACAACTCATGCTCACACCCCCACCCCACTTACGTTGTCTTCACAGGACGCTCTTTTTTACACCAAATGGGCTTGGGGGTTTGCCGCGGTGGCGACGCTGTTCGCGCTCGGCGCGGGTCCATCGAATTTGTTTGTGGCAAGGTTCGAACGCGCCGGTGCGAATTTCGGCGGCTTGACACAGCAATTCTTGTTTATGTGTCGCTCTATTGGCCTCTTGGCGATCGTGATGATGTTGTATCTGTGTAAGAATGTTCAAAGCCGCAGAATAAAGAGACAAAACATATATGCTCTCGTCATTTATGCCCCCGTTTTTTCTGTGATCTACTACCTTCCAGCGCTGCCGCGGTTCATTCTGTTCGGGCTTTTTTTAGCCATCAGCACCATGTTCGTTAACTATTTTTACCCACGGGTCAAAGCGCTCGTGGCTGGAGCGGCAGTGTTTATGTTGTTCATTGTTTTCCCTGTCATCAAATCTTTGGGCGCAGGAGAGTTGAACTGGGCTGGGTTCGCAAGACGCGCTGATTTAAGTGCTATTTCTGCCTATCTTTTACGTGTCGATTTTGACGGATTTATGCAGATCACCTCTACGGTCCAGTATCTGAGCGAAGATATCGGCGGTATCCGCTATGGTGAAAACTTCTTGGGGGTGCTGTTGTTTTTTATCCCCCGAGGAATTTGGCACGGAAAGCCAATTGATACCGGCGACATTGTCGCCAATGGGTTAAGTTTTTGGTACACAAATGTTTCAAGTCCTTTGCCAGCAGAGGCTCTCATGGCGTTTGGATATGTTGGACCCGTTTTGGTGTTTGGGTTACTTGCCTACTGGGTTTATCGAATAGAAAGCCTTGCAAAACCGAGCTTAGCTCAAGTACCTGTGGCAAAATCTGTCTTTTTATATGCGATACTTATGGGCTTCATCGTCATCATCATGAGGGGTGCGCTGAATGGTGTTGCCCCACAATTCGCATCTGCGTTTTTGTGTTTTTACATAATGCAGTTTGCGAAAACGCGCAAAATCGTTTGGAGCAGAAAGGCGAGAACATGATCGATTTCATTATCCTTGGTGCACAAAAGGCCGCGACGTCGGCGTTGCAAGACAGCCTTCGCCTTCATCCATCGGTTTTCATGCCCATGGGGGAAAGTCCCTTTTTTGAGGATCCTGATTTTGCGTCGCAACCTTGGGAAACTTTTTCTGAGACGGCCCCAAGCGGGACGATCAAGGGCATCAAACGTCCAGACTATTTATGTTCGGACCAAGCGATCGAGCGCATTTCCACGGCGCTTCCTGAATGCAAATTTATCGTTGTGCTACGCGAGCCCATCAGCCGGACAATATCGAGCTACTGCTATATGGTACGCCATGCGCATTTGCCTGCGCTGCCCTTAAATGTAGGCCTCGCAGAGTGCCTGCGTGCCTATGAAGCGGGCGAAAACTCTCGTGCTGCGACGGTCATTTCATACAGCCTGTATGGGGCCTATCTGGACAAATGGTTTCAAGCCTATCCCAAAGAAAATTTTCTTGTACTCTCGCAAAAATCTGTTGGAGAAAACTTACGTGGTGCCTTGGTTCAGTGTCTTGAACACATTGGCGTTGAAGGTGATGCATCGGCGGATATTGCCATAAAGGCGGGAGAGAGCAACGTGGGCCTTTACGATCCTAAAATGCTTAAAATAGCCCGGATTGGCAGCTTGTTGAAAACACGTCCCATCAAAGGGTCATATCGTCGAGAACCGCGCAGTATACCGATGCGCGCATTTGGCTCACTTTTTAGTAAATATGCGGAAGCACGTGCTCTGCAAAAACAACAAATACGTGAAACATTGTCTACGGATCTAACTGAGAAATTGACGCATTTGTTTGATAGAGATTTGGAAACACTCGAGGCCTTACTGGATGCGCGCGAATTGGGTTGGAAATAAAATATGGATTTTAAAATAGAGAAATATAAAAACCTTGTTAGGCCGATTTACGTGCGATGTTGGCGCCTATGGATCCGATTGTGGGAACGTCCCAAGGGCAATTACCCAGTTGCCATTCAAGGGATTCAACGATCTGGAACAAACTTTCTGACGGCACTTTTGGATCAAGGCTCTTACCGTATTCTCAATCGGCTTGATCCAAAACGCCATGATCCGCGACATAAGCACTGTCGATGGCAAGCGGATAAATCCACCATTGTTATGGATGATCAGTATCGCAACACACTGTCTGCGTCGTCTGTGCGTGAGATCAATACTCTTTGCGGTTACGCGCCCGAGACCAAACACATCATTCTTTTTCGTGCACCTGAGCCCTGGCTGAACTCGATTTTCCGCTGGGGCCTTGAAGCTGAATGGTACCCTTCGGAAGACGCATTTTTTGAACAACAGCTTCATGTTGCTTACTGGCGCGAATGGGACGCATTTTATGCCTTTTGGCAAGACCGCCAGCGCCAAGAGCCAGACCAAGTATTGATTGTCTCTCACAAAAAAATGATTGAAAATCCGCAAGACGGCCTGAAGCGAATTGATGCCTTTATGGGCGTGGTTCGCGCGCCGCATGAAACGGCCTTTACACCCATTGAAAAAGTGCGTCACTCGCGTCCAATTGGAGAAAAACGAGAACCTCTTGATCGCGCTGAACTTACAGACGTTCTGGACATGCCAACGCAGTTTGATTGGCAAAGTTATATGCAGGGAAATGAGCAGGCATGAGAGTTTTAGCATGGCCTAAATCGAAGAATAGGGCACAAAACCCTTTTCAAAGCCTTCTATATTCAGCAGTTGATCGCCAAGAGGGCGTAGACGTCGCAGAATTTGGCGTGAAACCTTTTCTATTCGGACCAAAGGTCGATGTTTTGCATATTCATTGGCCTGACGTCTTCTTGGCGACAGGCCATGGCTGGCGGTTTTGGTTTCGCTACTGTTTGATCCGCTTTTTGTTCGCCGTTGCGGCACTTCGGCAAACGCCGGTTGTCTGGACAGCACACAATTTAAAGCGAACAGGCCAGCGGAACTCTAAACAGCTCGAATTGGTTTTCTGGCCTTGGTTCACGAAGCGAATAGATGGCCTCATCTACATGACTAAAGCGTCAAAAATCGACGCAGAACAGCAGCTTCCAGAACTTGCAGGCATACCCAGTTCTATAATCCCACACGGGCATTACCTCGCGGCGATTGAAGAGAGTTTGCAAGGGCAGGATGCTCTGGCGTCCACTGACGCACCTTCGTCTTCACAGGCCGGAGGGTATCTGTTTTTCGGCTCCATCACGCGGTACAAAAATGCGCATAAATTGCTGCAAGCGTTTTTGCAACTTCCAACCGGCAGCGCGCAGCTGACAATCAAGGGCAAAATGAGTGCGTCTAGCCCAGATAACGATCTGACGAATCTTTTAAATACCCTGCCCCCAGAACGCACCAGCGATGTTATCTTTGAAAACAGGTTTTTGAGCGAAGATGAACTCGTTGATGCTATTCAATGCAGCGATCTTGTGGTTTTCCCATACTCCGACGTGCTCAATTCAGGTGCCGCACTTTTTGCGCTTTCTGTTGGGCGACCTATTTTGGCGAGTGACACGGCGCTGTTTCGTGAGTTGCGAAGCCAAGTTGGAGAAGATTGGGTGCGCTTGATAGATGGAGAGTTAGACGCCGCGCAGCTGTCCGTTGCACTGGATCAAGCGCGGGTTCAAAAGACCAAGGGCCTAGCCCCCGATCTTTCAGTCTTTGACTGGAACCGTATAGCCAAACAGACTGTTGATTTTTACCAACATGTTATCGATGCACAAAAAGGCCCTAAAGCATGAAGTCTATACTGCTTAAGCTGGGAAAGCTGATGGGCGTGCGTGTGTTGGCGATTGTGCTGACATTCGTTCAAACCATCGTCATGACGCGGGTGTTCGGCAGTGAAGTTTTCGGGCTTTTGTCTTTTGGCCTATCCATTTCTGCCTTGCTTATTCTAGTGCTGTCCTTTGGCCTTGATCAGGTTTTGATGCGGGACATCGCGCGGTTCGGAAAAGCGGTTGCACCGAAGACAGAGCGCTGGACGCATGTTTGGCACCTTATACGCCGTTGGGTCATTCCTGTGACGCTCACCGTAGCTGTGACAGGCGTTCTTGTGTCAGAATTGACAGATTTAGCTGGTGTGTATCGTGTGTCCTTGATCGGTACTTTTTTAATGTTGCCGGTGATACTTTTTCGCAAATACGTTGAAGCGATTTCGCTGGGCACGAAGCAAGTTGTGCGCTCTATCATAGGATCACAAATAGCTTATCCAATCTTGATGATTATTGGTGGATTGAGCGTCATGGCTTTGGGGCTTGGCAGCTCTGCTATGACGGTGACGGCGACATATGTTTGCGCTGGATTTGGCAGCCTTATTGTCGCGACCCTGCTCATCTACCCTACTTTTTCGTCCCTGCGTGCAGATGGCTTTGGGGCCCGCGATATTGTGGGGGAAAGCCCTGGTCACCGCGCAATTTTGACGAGTGGCGGGCATTTTGCCTTGGTCGCGTTTGGCTTCATCTTGGGGCAACATATCTCCGTGCTGATGACCGGTGTTTTGGCTGGCCCAGAAGATGTCGCTCTGGTCAGGATCGCTGCACGAGTGGCTGAAATGGCTGGCTTGATGCGCACCATCGTTTTGCTGCAGTACAAACCCTTGCTCGCCGAAGCCTATGGCAAAGGTGACACAGCCCTTTTACAAAAACATGCGTATTTTATGTCAAAGGTTCTGACCATAACAGGCGTGCCAGCCACACTTGGCCTTTGGATATTTGCAGACCGTGTCATGGGGGTGTTTGGCCCTGAGTTTGTTGACGGCGCATGGGCGATGCGACTTTATGTGAGTGGCGTATTTTTTCTGCTGATTTGTGGTCCTGGCAGTACCTTCTTATCGTTTTGTGGCCAAGAGCATCTGGCATCACGTAATTTACTTGTTTCGGTGGCAATCCAGTTTGTTCTGAACTTGTTTTTGATCCCGCTCTTCGGTCCGGAGGGATGTGCCGCAGCAAGTTGTGTTGCCATGACATATTTGGCCTTTTCAGGTCGACGTTTGGCCATTCAAAAAGTCGGAGTAGATCCATCCATTTTCGTCATTTTCAAGAAAGTGTGAGTGCTAAATGAAAAGTGCAATTTTGAAAAGTCTATGGGGGTTGGGGGGCACTTCAACACCGTGTTTTATATCTGGATCTCCACGTTCTGGAACCACGTGGATATTGGAGGTTCTGGAAAAAATTGCCGAGGCGCGCATCCATTGGGAGCCGCTGAACTGGCACCTGTATAATAGCGCCTACGACCGCTCGACCGATCCTTTGAATTGGATGAGACCCAATGAAGAGACCTTGGAAAACCACCCCGAGCTGGCGCAAGAGCTCTCTCGTATTCTTAAAGGCGGGGTGCCAAGCAAGCCCGCTATGATGCGCATTGCACATCTCTCAGCGATACAAAACGCTGTCCGTTTGGTCAGTGCAAAAGACACTGTCGTTAAGTTTGTCTTTGCTCAAAGAGCTCTGTCATGGATGGCCAAAAACACTGCGGGAAAGGGATGCGTGATTTTGCGACACCCCATGTCTGTCGTGAGTTCGCAATACCATCACCCATATCGCCCCGATGGAAAGTGGGCACAGCATCCTGAATGGACAGATGAAGTGATTTGCGCCAGCCATCCAATGGTTTCATTGCTTGAGGCAACACAATACTCTGCGTTGGAGCGTTTGATGAAGATCGATTTGCTCCCCGAGGGGCGATTGGCAATAACAGCCTGTCTCGACATGCTTGCCGCGCTAAACTCACCTGAGGCAAAGCAAAAATACGCCTTTGTTGCTTATGAATCCCTTTTAGGATCCCCTGAGAACTTTTTGAAGTTGGCCAATTTTTTAGATTTGCGCATAAAGGTTCAGCCCACGGTCGAGGAATTGCGCAAACGAAGCCGCACCACATCTGATCAGAATAAAAATAAAAACTCTGGCACTGCTCGCCTCAGCTGTGAAGCCAGAGATCAAATTCAGATGATTATTGATGAGCTTGGTTTGGGGTTTTACAAACAGGATGGGTCTTTAGATCACGCAGCATTAAAAGCCCTAAAATTGCCCAATCTTATATCCGACTAAGCGGCTTTTTGTTGCGTATTCGGCGAAATGCACGGACGCATTAATCGGATGGCCTTAACTCTGGTGCCATATTTCCTTCAGTAAGTTAGAGCGGTTTGAAACGCCGCGTTTTTTTACTGAAGGAGACATCCATGACCAACCCTTTCGAAAATCGCGTGCCTAACTTGTCTGGCCCAGCTCTAGATATTTTGCCAGTCACGCCGGATGATATTATCGATTTGGCTGACGTTGCCGTAGCGCTCTATATTGAGACTGCAGGCACGGTCACATTTGTGTCCGCGCGCGACGCAACACGCACAGTTGAAGTCACAGATTTCGCTATTCTTCCCGTTGGCGTCAAAAGAGTGTTGGCCACAGGAACCACTGCTACTGGAATTCACGCATTTCTGGTGTCCTAATGTTTGGTACAAATTTCAAAATAACGACTTTGGCAACGCGGGCGCGAAGCATACAGCCAAACCCAAGTCAGTTGTCGAGTTTGAAAGCTTGGTTTGATCCCAGTGATCTGTCCACGCTGTATCAGGATGCCGCAGCAACTCTTCCTGTCGCAGCCGATGGTGACCAAGTTGGGGCTATGCTCGACAAAAGCGGAAATGGGTATCATTTGATGCAAGTTACAGCATCGGCCCGTCCAACATATCGCACCAATGGAACCCGCCATTGGCTTGAGTTCGACGGGATAAATAATACTTTATCCATCAACTCTCGTTTGGGTTTTTCCACAAACCCAAGCCTTACGATCAGTGCCAACCTTCAACCTGTAAGCTACAGCGCATCGGACCACAGGGTGCTCCACATAGGCGCAAGCGGCACTTCAGGAAATCTTGGGGCGGCGATTGGGCCAAGCGGCGCAGGGCAGGGGTGGCGCTATGACAATGGGAACGTATTGTTTTCACACCCAGATGCTGGATCAGATTATATCATGAGCTGGGTGCGTTCTGAAGGTGCAACATATGGCGCCGGGCGTGCGTTTCGCGACGGCATGGAATTGGTCTCCTCAGGGTCTTCTTCCGCGAGCAGCGTCCCTACAAATTCGACCGAAAGTATGAGTGTCGGCGCACGAGGGACAAGTTTATTTGCCAATATTTTATTATATGGGTTGGTCATTCTCGAGTCTGATTCAGACCTAGATCGTGCGCAAAGCGAAACTTGGGTTGGCACGCGTTGATCTACATTTCTTTATGAACGTCTACACGACATCACATGATGGAGTGTAGACGTTCATCTCGCTCAATGTAGCCCGCATATAGTGAAGTAGATCTTGAAGTCGCCTTCACGGTTTGGGCAACGATTTAAAACTCGCGATCATATCCAAAGTGGTCGAAATCTTCTTTATGCAATTTATAGATACGCTTTTTGTGCCATCGCGTTAGCTTGGAGCGTAATGGCTTCCGGTGCGTTTTGCGTATGTTACGGCGTGGTAGAAGCGTCTTCTTGCCAAAAATATCCTCGAAGAGAGAATCTATCTCATCGGCGATATTTTCAAAGCGTATGATGTTTTTGACGAGGGATTTACCTTCAGTGTCGAATATAAACCGAGACTGTGGAACCATATGCCTTACCATGTCGACAAAATCGTTTTTGTATGGCCGCAGTAGGAACAGCCAAAAGGGTCCAGTTTTTCTGTACGGCCTATATGTATATTCAGAGCAGACACGATCATATGGATGACGGATGACGGCAAATGTCGTGTACGCATCGTATGTTTCTTGGTCGATATGTCCAAGCTCTACATACTCACGGGCATAAAGATGCGCGAGGCGCTGCGGCCCTTTTTTGGGGTCTGTATTCTTCTTAAGAAGCAGCTCAGCCCGATCGTCCCAGTCTAGATTGAGATCTGCAAGAAAGGCCTCTTCAACGCTTTGCCCCGCCGCTTTTGGTATGTGAATGAAGATCGTTTTGTGCGCATGAGAAATCATAAAAATGTCCTTTCTCGACTTGGATTAAAGGAGCACCAAGTATCGGTTTCATCAAAATACAAATATGCTTGCGAGCCTCAAAGCGCTTTACAGCGCCAGATACAGAAACTTCGCAAGCCCCGATCGACTAGCTGCCAACCCGTCCTACCTGTTGCATCGTATTCACAATACACGTGCTAAGTTCACTGCGGAACCGATCTGCGCTAAAGTACAGGGCGTTGTCGCGACAGTTTTGTTCCGTGAACACACCATGTTCAGCTTCAACAGTATCGATTGCTTTCAACAATGCCTCAGGCGTTTGTTCATCAAACCAAACACCCGTCGGTTTTTCCATTGAAATATCTCGGACCGTTTCTGCGGTACCGCCCGCCCCCAAGGCAATAACAGGACAGCCACAGGCCTGCGCCTCAACGGGCACAATTCCGAAATCTTCCTTGGCGGCGAACACAAAGGCCCGCGCTTTTTGCATATGCCGGCGCAGATCGTCAAACGAAACGTGCCCTAATATTTCCACGTTAGGCCCCGCTTGCGCCCGAACACGTGCCATTTCAGGACCATCGCCGGCAATAACGAGCTTAAGGTTTGGGCGCTCGGAAAATGCCTTTGCGATCATTGGAACCTGTTTGTAAGGAACCATGCGCGAGGCCGTGAAATAGTAATCTTCGCGCCCCTCTTGACCCAGTTGAAACGCAGCGGTGTCAACTGGCGGGTAAATGACTTGAGCATCACGGCGATAGGTTTTCCAAATACGCTTGCGAATAAACTCAGAATTCGCGACAAACTGGTCTACTTGAGGCACCGTGCGCATGTCCCACATGCGAAACTTGTGCATCATGCTATGTGCTAAGTGACGTTTTAAGACTGCAGCAATACCATCAATGCCATTAATATATTCAAACGTCAGATCCCATGCATACCGTGCCGGAGAATGCACATACGCAACATGCGCTTGCTCTGGCGATGTCAAAACGCCCTTGGCCAAAGCCGCAGATGAGCTAACAACAACATCATGATGTGTAACATCGAATTTTTCGATGGCGCGTGTGCAGTTGAGCAACAGATAACGATAGTACTTTTGAATGCCAGGCAAGCTATTGAGACTCGACACATGTACGGGAAGCGTATTTGCGACGTCCTTGCGTTCGTCTTCTGACAAAAAGTCAAAAAGTGTATAAATGGCGCCATGATCGAACATGCGCGCAATTTCTGCAACGACGCGCTCGCCGCCAGCCACAGTGGGCAGCCAGTCATGAACCAGGCCTACATTGATATCTTTAAAGAGAGTATTTTGCTGCACAACCATCCCAATCATTTAGACGCAAAAATTTATGCGTCACTTCTTAACGGTTTTTGTCCACTTCAATCCGCGCCGAAGAGGTCGCGGGTGAAGATTTTGTCGGGGGCATCGGCGATGTCATCGGTGACGCGGTTGGCGA
>NZ_JBPOEU010000044.1:0-12734 GCF_051251695.1 Maritalea sp.
CATCTCTGGCGAAGTACACCGTTGCCTTTTTTAGAATGTCGCGCTCCTCGGTGACGCGCGCAAGCTCCTGCTTCAGTTGTCGTATCTCAGCAGACTGATCGTCCTTGCTAACACCATCATCAGGTGGTGAATATCGCTTCATCCACGCATAAAGCGAATGCGTACTAACGTCCAAACGGTGCGAAACGTCCGCCACAGCATGACCACGTTCCGTAATCTGTTTGATGGCGTCAATCTTGAATTCTTCCGTAAACCTTGGCTTACCCATAAATATCTCCTTGGCCTCAATTTTAGGGAACAAGGTGTCTGCAAATCTAGGGGCTATTTAGACGTTTCCACACAGCCTCCAGACATTCCTGCAATTCCTTCTTCAAAACCCCTCGGGTTTGGACATAAAGGCTGCGATATATCGTTTCGTGCGACACACAATTTTGCTCTTCATCTGGATATTTGCGTTTGAGCAAGCCTGCGATTTGCTGCGGTGACCATTTTCGACGCAGCTTGCGCGCTATCAACTGGCACAAAGGTTCATTGAACGAGAGTTTACACAGCTTTGGGCGAGTTGCGTAGTCCCAAACGCGCTGCTCTGAATAGGGGCGCGATAGGTTTGGCGTCCGCCATTCCTGCGGACCTCTCTGCTGATTGTCGAAGGTGACCGGTTCAGCTTTTGCGCGATTGAACGAAACGATTGCCTTGCGACAAGCCCACGCGAAATCTCTTCTCGTTCAATGAGGCTCAAAGCACATCGCGAGCGCTTACGGTCTGCGGGCCGGATACCACCAGTTCGCGCCAAGTGAGGGAATATCGAAGTCGACACACGATTGAAATGACATCCAATCGAACTCATCGACTCTCCGCGTTGCCATCTATCCCACATCACGGATTTCTGTTTGTTCGTATAAAACGTCCGTGTGCGGTACTTCATAATAAACACTCCATCTCTTCTTAAAGACTAAAGTGTTGCATCTACCTGTTGAAACCACAGTCCAACCCGGTTGTTCAATTTTCAGGCCAGATCGACATTCGCGGCCCCAAGCGGACACTCGCGGAACATTGATTCGGCTCTCTGAGGGTGGACATCTGATTACTTTCATTTTTCTTCCAAGAATTGGCATCCAAGCCACCAATCCACATGCCACACACCGAAGGTCAATGAACTTGGTGATATCGCTAGGTATTATTTGCCACAGGGCTCAATCCGAATTCGTCAAACCTGGCCCAAATTGGTTTTAAGTCAAACATCTCTCCAGAGTTTCGAGCCTCATCAATAGCCATCGCGACAATTCCTGCTTCAAGTGCATCCGAAATTGATACGGGCAGCGAACCAGTTTCTTGTCGTAAATAGGCTGCAATGTCCTTACCCATTTGTGCATCTGCACCATAATGATCAATAAGCGCTTCGGGGCGTTTGGTATAATCAACATCCGCATAAATCTTACCTGAAGGGGCGTGCGTGACTTTTAGATAGCCACGTTGGAAGTCTCCTTCCGCCATCCCTTTTGTTCCGGCCACCAAAAATCGTCTGTGTTCATCCGGAATATTGAGATTGGTGTGGAACGCGAGTGTTGCACCACTTTCATATGAGATAAGTGCTGTTTGATAATCGATGATGTCGCCATCAGAAGTAAAAGGATCATTCGTTCCCTCCCAAATTGATGTTTTACTATGATAGATATCGTTATCTGCATTGCTGACGGGGGCATTCCCAGGGAGGAAAGACTGCCGCCCGCCAAAACTCGCGACTTTTATCGGTCGCGAGTTTGTAATCATGCTGTAAAGGTCTAAATCATGAACGCACTTTTCCAGCATAAAACCACCTGAATAGTGTGAATATCGCCGCCAATCGCGCATAAAGAACGCGCCATGCGCAGGCTCAATATGCTCGTTAGCTTCTAGGGACACGACTTCACCCAAAACGCCGAGATCGAGCGCGTTTTTCAAATCAATCATTTGCGGCGCATAACGCAACACAAGACCAACCATAACCCGTTCAGGTCCAAACTCTTTCAAGAGTTTTGCCAATTCCCAAGTCTGCTCCATGGATGCAACTACGGGTTTTTCGGTAAACACTTGAACACCGGCGCGCAAACCAGCTTCAATATGCTCCAGATGTAAATGATTTGGCGACCCGACAAACAACAGATCCACATTGCTATCATCCAACATGTCCGAAACATTATCAAATGCTCTAATTGAGTTTGGATCGCAAAGCTGCGAAAGCAAAGTTGGATTTGGGTCAACGTAGCCCGTAAACTCAATTTCGGGCATTGCTTGTTGCAAATACCCTAGAACTTTAACACTTCTATACCCGATGCCGGCGATCGCTATTTTCATAATTGTTTTCTTTCAGTGATATGAGCCGCGCTTATTCGTTCGCGACAATAACGGTTCCATCGCGGTCAAACAGATGGGCTTGGTCAGGGTTGAAGTCGAGTATGATATGACCTTCGTCGGGGACATCCATCTCACCATCAAACGAGGCACATATTGATGTGCCATCTTCAAGGCTGCCATAAAGAAACGAAACGCCGCCGAGCCGTTCAACGATACGAATTTTTGTTTTTAAACCCTTGTTGCCATCGGCAGGACGTAAGGCTTCAGGCCGAATGCCCAATTCGACAGAGTGACCATTTAAGTCTAAGTCAAAATTGCACTTTTTCTCCATTCTGAAATTTCCAGGCAGCATAATCTCGGTTCGGTTTTGTTCTGATCCCACAATAGATGCTGGAATAAAATTCATGCCGGGTTGACCGATAAAACTGGCAACGAACCGAGTTCTTGGCTTGTGATATAGCTCCATTGGTGTGCCAAATTGCTCGACCTTACCCTGATTAAGCACAACAATTCGGTCCGCCATTGTCATGGCCTCGACCTGATCATGGGTCACATAAACCAAAGTGGTTTTCAGTTTTTTATGCAGTTCAGAAAGTTCTACCCGCATTTGCCCACGCAAAGCGGCATCCAAATTCGACAATGGTTCATCGAACAAAAAGACCTTGGGATCCCTTACGATTGCCCGCCCAATTGCAACTCGTTGGCGTTGGCCGCCTGACAGTTGGCCGGGCTTATAGGAAAGCCTATTCGTCAGATCTAGGATTTGCGCCGCTTTTTGAACCGCCTCATCAACTTCGGATTTTGACAGTTTTTGAAGCCGTAGAGGAAAGGCGATATTTTCATAAACGGAAAGGTGCGGATATAGGGCATAAGACTGAAACACCATCGCAATGCCACGCTGAACCGGTTCGAGCCCAGTAACATCGTGCCCACCAATCTCAATACTGCCATTTGATGCATCTTCTAATCCGGCAATGAGCTTAAGAAGCGTGCTTTTGCCACAACCAGAGGGCCCAACAAAAACGACAAACTCTCCGCTTTTAATGTCCAAACTGATATCGTCCAGCACTTCTGCAGTGCCGTAGGATTTGCTGATTGATGATAGGGTTAGGTTTGCCATGCGATTATACAAGCCCCATTTTTTGTTCACTATTGTTGGAAATTTTTGAAACGTCGGGCATTGGAGAAACAAATTGTTCAACGGCCATTTTGTTGGCAAGATTGCTTAGCTTATCAATATGCTGAGCGATGATTTTGGGTGGATTGGAGATGAATCTTGTGGCGTCGACGCCGCGCAAATCGAAGCCAAGCGGTTCCAGTTTTATGCGTGCCACCAATCCAGACAATAGATCCTGTGGTATTCTTGACCCGAGATAAACGGTGTCAAAATCTAAGAGCGCAAGCGCAAGATTGATAGCGCTACCATATTTCTCAGCGGCGTTATCCTGCCAAATTTCTAAGTCTCGTCGTTGAATATCTGTCAGGGTGTCTATGCCCGACCACTCGCTCCAATGACCAATATCCAAACACCGTTTGAGTGTTAATTCAGTTGGACGAGATGGGCCCTCTTCAAAATACCGGCCAATTTCACCGGCATTCCCATAAGCGCCTGTAATCAGTTGACCGTCGCTAACAATACCGCCGCCAATGCCAGTGCCAATGAGTATGCCCATAAAATTACTGGAAACACTCTTTGCCAGCATTGAGCCGGCAAATGCCTTGCCATCGTTTACAATCGTAACATCGACATTGAGCCTATTTTGAAATTCCTTGCATAGATCGATATTTGACCATCCATCAGGGTCAGAATAGGCAACGATTTTTCGCCCACGCTCCAAAAAATAACCCTGAACAACAACAACACCACCCACGATGAAATTGCGTGAACTCAGGCTTTGAGAGGCCTCTTCAATCGCATCGAATAAAACAGCGAGTTGAGTTGATGCTGAGGAAAAATCCCGAATGACGGCTTGGCGCGAAACTGATGCACCGTAAAGATCAGAAAACTCAACGATTACCCGATCTGCAGCGAGAGTGACGCCCAAAGTCACCAATGATCCACCATTGTACGAAAGAAGTCTGGGAGGCTTGCCTCGAGTGCCGGCCAGTTCATCAATTTCAGTTAATATCCCCGCTTCAACCATAGGGTTGATCGCACGCATCATGGTTTGCTGCGAAAGGCCGAGCATATCTGCAAGCTCATTGCGCCGTATACCTGGCGTGCGCAGGACCATTGCGAGCATCCGTCGTTGATGGTCGGTAAACTCTAGATTATTCAATAGCGTTTTATTGATCGGTTGTTTTGCCATTAGCCTTTTACACCCCCTCCAACGAAGCCTTGCAAGACATAACGTTGGGTCAAAATATATATTAAAATCAATGGCAAAGTCGAAATCACTGAGGCGGCCATCAATTGTGTCCAAGCAGATTCGTGTTGACCCATCATACGCATAAGACCCAGCGGTATGGTGTGTTTTTCAGAGTCATTGAGAAAGATCAGCGGGCGCAATAATTCGTTCCAATTATTGATAAAAGCGATGACAAAAACCGAAACGAGCGCAGGCTTGGCCAATGGCAGATAGACTTTGTAAAAAATTTGGAACGGGCTAGCACCATCAACATAGGCAGCATCAGCATAATCTTTGGGTAGACTTGCAAAATACTCACGTAACATGAACGTACCAAACGCACCGACCAAAAACGAAGGCACAATAAGTGATGCAAAACTATCGATCCATCCGAGCCATCGCATGATCAAAAATTCAGGAATGATCGTTACTTCAGTTGGGATAAAGGCTGTGGCCAGCACAACAGCAAACAACCAGTTTTTGCCCGGCATTTCCATTCGCGCGAAGGCATAACCCGCCAAGGCCGTTGCAAAAATTTGCCCTATTGAAGCCAGCAATGAAACAATGGTTGAGTTCACAAAAAAGACGAAAAAATCATGCTTTTGCCAAACCGTCACATAATTTGCCATCGGTGTGTCTGTTTGGAGCATTGTTGGCACAAAGCTCGGCGGCAACCTAAAAACATCTAAGGGCAGTTTAAAGCTCGTAATAAGCATCCATATAAACGGCGCCAATGTGATGATGGCATAAGCAATAAGCGTAAGATAAAGGCAAACGAGCGTGATCGCTCGATCTCTACGGATCTGTTCAGCGCTCTTATTCATGAACCCACCTCTTACGGAAATAGAAATTGACTAATGTGAATAGGCCCAGTAACACGCACATAATATAGGATAGCGCCGAAGCATAACCGATCTCAAAATCAAAAAATGCTTTTTGATAAACATAAAAGGCCAAAGTTGTTGATGCCCCAGCCGGGCCTCCACTGGTGAGCGCATAAGTGATATCAAAGGTCTGAGTTGATCGAACCAGGGCAATAATCAACACGAAAAACAGACTGCGGGTTAAAAGCGGCACGGTTACCCTTTTAAATCGTGCAAATGGACCTGCGCCATCCACCCGCGCGGCATGATAGAGTACAGGGTCAATGGTTTGCAGGCCGGCCAGCAAAAGGATCATGTAAAATCCGACATCCTTCCAAACCGAAACCAAAGCAACCGCAGGCAGGGCCCAAAATGGATCAGCAAGCCATGCGGGGGGGCTGTCCACCCCTAAAAATAAAAGAAAATTATTCAACAAGCCAAACTTCGTCGACAAAATCCACCGCCACGCCAAAGTTATTGCAACCGTTGAAGTGATGAATGGCATGAAAAAGGAGACGCGAAAGAATGCTGAGCTGCGCAGGCTGTTGTTCAACAACACCGCAAGGGCTAGAGCCAAGGCAATTGAGCCCGGCACATAGATCAATGCAAAAATTGCAGTATTGGCGAAGACACCTAGCGCGATGTGGGAGTTGAAAATATCGATGTAATTTTGCCAACCGATAAAGACAGGCGTGTCAAATATCTTCCATTTGTAAAATGACAGTCCAAATGCCCACACAATCGGGATCAATCGGAAAATCACCAACCCAACGATTGTCGGCACAAGAAATATAAACGCCGTCCGGGCTACTCTTTGTTTATTTGTCATCAGTTTGCACGCCGCTGCCCTTAAAATGATCCGTGAGTTTTGCCGGGCGAGCCTTCGCCCGGCAAAACATTTGTCTATTTACTCAAGACGTCGTTGCCATGGGCGGTGAATTTTTCGATCGCTTCTTCAAGCGATTGACGGCCATTGAAGACTTCATCCAGCTCACCATTCATGCCGCCTGCGCCATCGGCAGCATAACCGCGCCACGCACCCCAATTGCGCGAAAAGCCGGTATAAACAGGCTGCTCACCGATTTGAAGCAAAAGCTCCTTGTTCGCAGGCCGTTGATCTTTTTCCAGCCAATCTTTGCTTTGAGCAATGGAAACATAGGCCGGGATTTTTCCACCAAGGAAGTCACTTGCAGAACGACCGCCGCCGACCATGTGCTGAACAAACTCCCAAGCAAGGTCAGGATGTTTACTCGTTGCACCTACCGACAACATATCTGCCCAAGCATATGCGACAGCACTATCAGTTGTAGCATCGGGACCAACTGGCACTTGTACGATGCCCCAATTCATCGACGCATCTGCGTTGTCGCGGGTGTTGGCGATATTCCAAGATCCATCAACCCACATAGCAGCCATACCAAGAGGGAAAATATCTTGCTGGCGAATGCCTTCCATTTCTTGCGGCATTGGGGCAACTTTTTCCTTCACCACGAGATCAGTTAAAAACCGAAGGGCGTTCACGGCCTCATCATTCAAATCTAATGCGGTTTCATCTTCATTGAGATAGCGGCCACCATTGCGAAACACCCAAGGTTCGATATGGGCATATCGGCCATAAAGAGACATTCCCCATTGATCAGGCTTGCCGTCGCCATTCTTGTCGATTGTCAATGATTTGGCTGCTGAAAGAAATTCATCCCATGTCCAATCTGCGGTTGGCAACGGGACATTGGCAGCTTCAAACATGTCGATATTGTAGAACATAACTGGTGCTACCCAGTTCTGAGGAAACGCAACACGTTTTCCATTAACAAGGCCAATATTGGCCGCACTCTCATAATATTCAGAGAGCTGCTCATCGGTGACCAAGCCGGTTAAATCTAAAAGATTACCTGCTTCGCCCCATTCTTTCACAAATCCTGACGACATCATGAAAACATCGGGCAAACTGCTGCCTGCGGCCATACTGGTGAGTTTGGGCCAATAACCCTGGTCAGCCGGTACTTCGATTATTTTGACTTTCACACCTGGGTGCGCTTTCTCAAAATCGGCAATTGTCGGCCATTCAACTTCAACTTGTTTAGGGTCCCACGACATATAAGTCAGGGTAATATCTTGCGCCAATGCGGCGGTGGCCGCTGACGCAAGCACCATGCCTGCAATCACTTTAGGTATCAATTTCATCTCAGTTCTCCTTAATTTAATTCCCGCAAGGAATATTATATATGTAGAATTCAATTTTGTGACGAATGCACTACAGATTTGCGACAATGAAACTAAGAGCTTTCACTTGATGCGAAAAACTCATCCATATTCTCAAATTGCACTCTTATTTGCTGCCAGCGAGCCTTATCGCGCGCCAGCAACAACCCTCCACCCATCACGGCTGGGCGATAAGGCTTGCCATCAAGCATCGCAGAATACCCACCTGCTTCTGTGTGGATTAACTGACCAGCGGCATGGTCCCAAGGCTTGAGAAAAGTTTGCAGGGAAAAATCTAACTTTCCATCACAAAGCAAGCGATACTCATATGCCGAACACCCATACCAAAAGATTTGATTGAAGCTATGCATACATTTCAGCAACTTTGGCTGCGCTGCCTTTGGATATTGAGGAGTCTGCACAAATCCATTCATCAGAGGCACATCGCAAGGACCAGCCACACTAAGCGTATATGAATCGCGACGCTGTGAAAAATGCGCGTGCGCGCCACTCCCTTTGACTGCCGTTAGAAAATCACCAGTTACGGGATCATAAATCAACCCTGCGGTAGTGATCCCATTCTCGACGATGGCGAGCATTGATCCAAACAGCGGCGCGCCCCATGCGTAATTGAGCGTGCCATCAATCGGATCGACAATAAAACAAAGCTCAGCCTCCGCGATAGCAGACAACAGACCAGGGTTAGCAGCAACAGCCTCTTCCCCAACAATTGCGGCTGATGGCGACATTTTCAGCAACGCCTCGCAGATAAATTCTTCAGCTGCCAAATCAGCGTGGGTGACCAGATCAGTGTCGGATGTTTTCTTCGTTATCGACCCTGAAGGGAGCGCGCGAAAGCTAGGCATTATGATTTCAGCACTTGCCCGAGAAATGATGTCGACAATCTGCATGAGCCTTGTTTCGTTTGCATACATATGAACGCTTCTTCTTCGCTTTACGATTATTGACAGGTACAGTTCATTAATTTATTCCATTGTGGAATTAATTAATCGAATTATGTTGACTTGTCAAATCAGACTTTTGCTGACCAACTAAGAAAGAGCGCAGAATTCATGTTAGATTTCGCCATAAACATACTTGCAGCAAGTATTTTGCTGCTCTTCGCAGTGCGCCAGGTTCGTTTGGGCGTTGAACGCTCATTTGGTCAAAGACTAAATGTTATGCTTGAACAGCGCGGCCCAGCTGGAAGTTGTCTTTCGGGTATTGTGCTGGCGATTTTCTTTCAGGGTGCAACTGGGGTTATTTTGATGACGGCAGGGCTTGTATCTGCTGGAGCAATCCCCTTGTATTTAGGGTTGGCTCTGAGCCTTGGAGCTGATTTAGGCTCGGCAATTGTCATCAAAGTTTTGTCTTTTGATCTCAGCCTGTTACTTCCCATGCTCTTATTTATCGGTGGATGGCTTTACCTAAAAACATCAAATGCAGTGCTCAAAAACGCCGGGCGGGCGTTATTTGGCGTTGGCTTAATCCTTTTGTCCCTTCAAATGATCTCACTGGCCGTCGCTCCGCTCAAAGGCGCAACCCATCTTAACGCGGTCTCCGCTCTGCTAGGTGGAGACCAGGTGCTTGTGTTGTTTGTTGGCATAGTGATCACCTTCGCCTTGCATTCCAGCGTTGCGTCCATATTGGTTGGTAGTATTTTATTTGCCCAAGGGGCATTTTCTCCTGCAGCTGCCGCATCTTTTGTATTTGGCTGCAACATCGGCAGCGTCCTGATACCCGTCTGGCTCACACGAGGCGCAGAAATGCGCGAGAAAGAACTCCCCATTTTGAACCTGATTGTGCGTGGCAGCAGTGCCATTTTGTATTTCATGTTGTTTTTATCTCTGCCTATTGCTGAGCTTTTATTCGGCTATTTGGGTAAAGATTCTCATTTGATCGGTATCCATCTTCTGTTTAACGCCACTAACCTCATTTTTGTGCCCTTCGCAGCCTCCATATGCGCAGCCTATTCGCGCCTTATGCCAGATCGCACCCAACAGGCAGAATCTCATGAGCTCGAGTTTACAGGCGTAGCAATGGCAAAATATGCCGACAGTGATAATTCAGAGTTGGTCTTACAACGTGATGTAGCATCCATGCTTGATAGCGTAAGTCGCATCATTGCAGATGCTGGCCGTTTGATCGAAACAAACGAAGATCGGTTTCTCGACCGCATAGTGTATCACGTCGATGTTTTGAGTAACCGGATGAGCCAGCTGCGCGCCTATTATGCAGAATTTGGGGACCAAGCCGAAGATCGCCAGCAATTCAAACACAACAGACAACTATTTGAATATGCTTTGCGGCTTAATCGCGCAGGGCAATCCCTTGTCGGCTCATTGCAGTCGGTTTCCAGCCAACTACGTGACAACGGCTTAGCCTTTTCCCCCGAAGGAATCGCGGAGCTCTTAGAGGTTCAAAAGCAAGTTTTAAGCAGCAGTTTGATGTCTTTTGATATGATCACCACATCCTCAAAAGACTTGGCGCGACGGCTTGTACACATGAAAAAATCTATATCGACATTGGAACAAAAAAGCCGTCGCAAGCATTTTAAGCGTTTGGCGAGCGGCAACATGGCTTCATTTTTGACCAGTGATCTGCATGTTGAAATTGCCGAAGAGCTAAAGGCAACAAACAACAAAGTTGCATCATACGCATTTGCTGTTCTTGATGCGAAAGGGGAGTTGAATTCAACAAGACTAAAACTCAATCAATCAACTTAAACTCGATTTATATGATCCGGAGTGCTGTGGAAGCCGACAGCTAGATATATGGGTGTCAACCTTAAAGACGCGTTCGCGATATAGAAAAATGTGGAAGTCTAGAATAGATAGGTCGGCGTTATAGCCCGCCCAAATCAGCACTTGGCCAGGTGTTGTGTTTGGTCAATTTGTCCGCTGAGCCGACCTTGATCATCGTACGCCTAAGGGCAGAAGTGAGCCCATTCAAGACATCCCAGATACAAAAAGAAGTCAATCTGTGCTATCTTTTGTTTCGTAGTGGATACTAAAACACCCTATCTGTGATAATTGGCTGGGTGGTAGTTCTATAATGTTAAATTTGAAACTTGTTGGAAAATCATGATTAGCTGTGTGATCTTTGACATGGACGGCACGTTGATCGATAGCGAGACCTTGTGCAACCAAGCACTTTTGGATGTCATCCCAGAAATAACCATCCCTCTACATGAACTTGTGAACATGTTCGGCGGCAGAAAACTTTCATGGATGTTTGAGCAGATTGAATGTAAATTCAAAGTAATACTTCCGAAAAATATTGAGAAAATTTATAGAGAACGAGTTTCAGAGTTGTTCGAAACAGATCTCCGCGCCTTTCCTGGTGTGCCAGAAATGCTCGCAATACTACCAATTCCATGCTGCATCGCCACAAGCGCTCCTCGTGCAAAAGTGACCCATGCTCTCGAGAAAACCGAGTTGTCAGGGTTCTTTGATGATCGAATTTTCAGTTCGTACGAAATTGGATCATGGAAACCAGAACCGGAGATATTTCTGCATGCGGCTCACCAGATGAGTGTTTTACCGCGAAACTGTCTGGTGATCGAAGATAGCGAAGCTGGGATTCAAGCCGCAAAATCAGCGAAGATGCGCGTTATCCAGTTCTGCGATACTGCCGCTGAACCAATGCACGAGGAATTTTTCAACTCCTACCACGATTTTCCAATTTTCGGTCACAAAGTCTGAATAGTTCAAACTACAATGGTCGGTTTGTCCTGTGTGGATGGCTCCCTTTTTGCAAGTCCTTTTTTGAAGTAATTGTATTTTGTCAGAAGTAGTCTCGTGTTCGGCCTGTTAACGCGACGCACATGGCCGCTGGCCCTGATGGTTTCCACCAACCAAGTCCCATTCCGCACATCGAACAGCAAAGCGTTCCGGACAAAGCTCGGGGTGTCTTGGTTTTAGGGCTGACAATTTTTCCATCACTTCATTGGTCTTGCAATCTCTTGTTTTTGTTTCGTTGTGTTCAAACGGTTCTTACTTTGTAGGGTTCATTGCGGGTAAGAACGGCCCAGATCATTCGTGCGGTCTTATTGGTCATGGCCACTGTAGCCACTCTGCTTGGTTTGCGCGATAGTATGTCTGCAAACCAAGGATCAAACTTTTCCGGCGCTGTTCTGATTGATCGAATGCGGGAAGTCATGCCCAGAACCAATAAACGTCGAATGTATTGATCGCCCATCTTTGAGATGTATCCCAGACGTTCTTTTCCACCACTTGATTTGTTGAGTGGCGTCAACCCCAACCAGGCGCAAACTCCCGACCATTATTGAACTGCTTACCGCTGCCAACCGTCGCTACAATTGCTGATGCAGTAATCTGCCCAACGCCCGGAATTGTCCGGAGCAAGGCAACGCGTTTCTCAAGCTTGGCGATCTGCGTCATCTGTCGGGAACAGCGTAAAATCTTTGAATGTAGGAACCGCAATTGATCACTAAGTTCAAAGATCACATCGCTTGCAACTTCCGGCAGGTCAGTTTGTTCCCCACTCAAACAGTCCTTGGCGAACTGCAGAGCATGATAAATCCCTTGAGGAAGAACAACGCCAAACTCCGCTAGTTGTGCCCGCAGCATATTGATTGTCTGTGTTCGTTGCCGAACAATGAGGTCACGTGTTCGGTGAACCGCGAGTATCGCCTGTTGTTCGGGTGTCTTCACTTCAACAAATCGCATCGTAGGCCGAGTAACGGCTTCGCAGATGGCTTCTGCATCGGCCGCATCCGATTTGCCGCGTTTGACATATGGTTTCACATAAGCAGGCGATATCAGTTTGACGTTATGACCCAGTTTGATCAGCTCACGCGCCCAATGATGGCTGGTACCGAAAGCCTCAATTCCCACCAAACATGGTTCAAGTTTCTAAAAAAACGACAAAACTTGTGCTCTTCTCAAAGCGCGGTTGAACGCAACATTTCCATCGCCTGTGACGCCGTGAACCTGAAATACGTTCTTCGCCAAATCAAGACCAA